>CAYSEL010000126.1:0-22576 GCA_964430035.1 uncultured Candidatus Bathyarchaeia archaeon | reverse complement strand
CTATATAGGGTCGGCTGAACCATGTCAGGGATCAACATGAAGATTATGTCGGCCTTCTTCGCGGCTTCGGAGAAAGTGAATACTTTGAAACCGTCCTTCTCAGCTTTCTTCCACGATTCCCCTTCAGGTCTTAATCCGATTATCACGTTTAGCCCTGAATCTCTCATATTTTGGGCCTGTGCGTGCCCTTGACTGCCATACCCCATCACCGCAATTGTTTTGTTCTCAAGCGGTTCAAGCGTCGCATCATTATCGAAATAGACCTTCACCATCTTTTTCTCACCTTTTTTCACTCCATTTTGACAGACCTCATTCCCCTCGTGAGGGCAGTTATGCCAGTCCTCGCAATCTCTTTCACACCGAAAGGTCTCATCAATTCTATAAAAGCGTTTATCTTGTCTAAGTCCCCCGTGATCTCGATGATTAGAGATTCGTGTGCAACATCAACCACATGTCCCTTAAATATTTCTGTATAATTAATAATGTCTGATCTAACACGGGCGTCTGATGTGCTTACCTTTATTAAAGCAAGTTCCCTTGTCACTGATTCTGATGGATCCAATATGCTTACTTTCACAACATCGATTAGTTTTTTTAGTTGTTTAACAACCTGCTCTACGGTTCTATCGTCACCCTTTATTGTTATCGTCATTCTTGCAAGGTCCTTCTGTTCGGCAACACCTACCGATATACTCTCTATGTTGAAGCCTCTTCTTCTGAACATGTTCGAGATGCTATGAAGAACACCAGGTTTGTGTTCAACTATCGCGGATATTATTTGGATTTTTTCATTGTCGTTCATTTTATTTTTAACCTGCAACGAATTTGTCTAATTCTCCGCCTGGCGGAACCATTGGAAAGACATTTTCTTCCGATGAGATCGGGACATCAATCACTGTCGTCACGTCACTATTTAAACCAATTTTGATTGCCTTGGTGAACTCTTCGATGGAACCAACTCTTAAACCTTGAGCACCGTATGCTTCAGCCAATTTAACAAAGTCGGGGATCCTTCCTAAATCGACAGCTGAGTAGCGCCTATTATAGAAAAGCCTCTGCCACTGAGCAACCATCCCCAGCACAGAATTATTGAGAACGATGACGGTTACAGGGATGTTCCATGTCACAGATGAAGCTAAATCTTGCTCTGTCATTATGAAGCTTCCGTCGCCAGCTATATCCACAACAGGGACTTCTGGATGTGCCGTCTTAGCTCCGATCGCTGCTGGAAAACCGAAACCCATCGTTCCTAGACCGCCTGAACTTATGAATGTCCTAGGCTTGTAAGTTTTTAGGTATAAGGCTGCCCACATCTGGTTTTGGCCTACTTCTGTTGTTATGATGGTTTCTTCTGGAAGAATTTTTCGAAGTTCTGTTAGGAGGCGAGGAGGACTTAAGCCCTCTTTAGAGTTCACAATTTCTTCTTGCTGCCTCTTCAACTCTTGAACCTTCCTCATCAATTGCGACCGTTCATTCTTTCGGTAATGTTGAACCAAGTTTTCATATATTGCTTGAAGAGCCTTTTTTGCATCCGCAACTATAGGTACATGGGGCCTAATATTCTTGCCAATTTCAGATGTATCAATGTCGATGTGGATGATCTTTGCATCGACACAAAACTTTTTAGCTGCGCCTGTAGTTCTATCAGAAAATCTTGTCCCCACAGCCAGTAAAACATCTGCTTCTGGGACTATCTTATTCGAGGCTATTGTTCCATGCATCCCAAGCATACCAAGTGACAACGGATGGTTTTCTGGTATGCATCCCTTTCCAAGCAAAGTGGTCGCTATTGGCGCGAGGAGCAGCTCAGCTATTGATAAGAGCTCGCTGCAAGCGTTCGAGGATATTACTCCTCCTCCAGCTAAGATGACTGGTCTTTCCGCATTTATTAATAGATCTACCGCCTTCTTAACTTGGATTGGGTGTGGTTCATGGTTTGGGCGGTAGCCTCTAAGTTCAATCTTACCGTCAAAATCCATCTCCGCCACCTCTGTCTGCACATCTTTAGGAAGATCGATGAGTACCGGTCCAGGCCTACCGGTCGAAGCAATATAAAAGGCTTTCTTGACTGTTGTAGGAATCTGTGACGCATCGGTCACTTGGAAGTTACATTTTGTTATTGGGGTTGTTATCCCGACGATATCAGTCTCCTGAAACGCGTCTTTTCCTATGAAAGGCCTTGGAACTTGCCCAGTGAAAGCAACAATAGGCGAAGAATCCATGTACGCATTAGCGATGCCCGTGACAAGGTTGGTCGCTCCAGGTCCAGACGTCGCCATGCAGACTCCGACTCGCCCACTCGCACGGGCATATCCGTCTGCAGCATGAGCCGCGCATTGTTCATGCCTCATGAGTATATGCCTTATGTCGGAATCGTAAAATTCGTCATATACTGGGAGTATTGCTCCTCCAGGAATGCCGAAGATAACGTCGACCTTCTCCTTCTGTAAAGCTTTGATTAGTGCCTTGGCTCCAGTCATTCTAACCATCTACTAGACCTCCATACGCTTTGCTTATTTTTGAAAAAGACTGACCAACTCTTTCAGTTTGAAAATATGCTGATGCTTCAAAGATTTCAGAGGAAATTTCTGTCTTTTGTGCTAAAAAGTATCCTAGGAGGCTCCACTTGTTACTGGAGGTAGCGATTCCTCCATACCCGAATATCCCTCACTTTTGGCCCTCCGAAGGAATGAAGCAACTACTACTTACTACTTACTTATAAGCTTTTTGAATTGTGTGAAACAACAATTTTCATTTATGATTTTTCGAGTTGACGCCGTCTCCCATCCTGTTATGGTTGCTTATTAATACGTTCATTCCACTTAGCATCGCTTCAACACTTGCCATAACGATATCGCCATGCGCTCCCATCGCTGTGGCTACTCTGTCACCTTTCCTTAACCTAACAATTACCTCAACTACGGCGTCAGTCCCCCCAGTAATTGCGTTTACATGGTACTCTTCGAGGCGTATAGGCTCAACTGCTGAGACAGCTTTCCTTATAGCGTTGATTGCAGCATCAACTGGTCCTATACCAGTCGCAGCCTCGGTGAGGATCTTGCCGTTAAGGTTTAGCCTGACTGAGGCTGTAGGTGTCACTCGGTCTCCTGTCACAACAGTCAATTCTTCAAGTTTTATCGCTCGAATGCTAGGTAACCCCATAACAGACTCTGCCACTGCCTGAAGGTCTGCATCCGTAACCCTTTTTCCTTTGTCCCCTAACTCCTTCACCCTAAGCAAAATTTCTCTCAATTGGTCACTGGATGGGTGAAGCCCCATCTCTTTAAGTGCTGCCTCGATCCCTCCGGAGCCGGCATGCTTTCCAACCACAAGCCTCCTTGTTCGGCCGACAATCTCGGGGGGAATAGGCTCGTAGGTTAACGGCTCTGCAAGTATTGCTTTGGTGTGGATGCCTGATTCATGAACGAAGGCGTTCTCGCCGACAATAGCTTTGTTCGGCTGGACTGGGATGCCTGTTAAACGTGAGACAAGTAAAGATATATCATAAAGGTTCTCGGTCTTTATGCCTATCTCGACCTTGTAAAGTATCTTCAAAGATACAACAAGCTCCTCAAGCGCGGCATTCCCAGCTCTCTCACCTAGGCCATTAACAGTAACATGAGCTACTTCTGCACCTGCCTTCAGAGCGGCTATCGAATTTGCGACGGCCATGCCAAAGTCGTCATGGCAGTGAACACCTAAAGGAACATTTGGAAATGTATTCTTAAGACTTGAATAGAACTCATAGGCTTTTTCTGGGGTGAGGATGCCAACCGTATCGCATGGTGTAACCCTATCAGCACCTGCAGAGATACTTGTAGCGATCATCCTCTTGAGGAAATCCGGGTTGCTTCTAGTTGCATCTTCTGCACCTAGCTCCACCAGCAATCCATGAGCCTTAGCATATTGGATGCAATCTTCTATGAGTTTGAGTATTTCTTCCCTTTTCTTCTTGAGTTTATGAAGAATATGTAGGTCAGAGGATGGTATTACTAGGAAGACTGAGTCTGCACCACTCTTCAGCACAGCGTCGATGTCTTCTTTCACGCCTCTAGCGAAACTACAAACCTCAGCTTTCAAACCTTCCTTAACTATAAGTCTAATAGCTTCTAATTCGCCTTCGGAAGCTGCTGCGAAACCAGCTTCAATGACATTAACACCTATCTCATCAAGTCTCTTGGCTATTACAAGTTTCTTCTCAGGAGTTAAAGAGACTCCAGGCGTCTGTTCTCCATCTCTTAGGGTTGTGTCAAAAATTCGGATTCGTTCGGGGAAGTTGTTAGATAAAGCGATACCCCATTTCAGTAAACCTCGAGACAACAACACATGCGTAGGCTGTATAAAAGCCTTTTGGTGTTAGCGCCTTAACACCAGTATTTAAACTGTAATTGTGATGCCAAAAAGATTTAAGGGTGCGAGGCTCAACAAGTTCTGGGGTATTAATTTGAGAAGTGATGCTGTTAAACGTGGGATCGAGAAAGCGCCTCATAGGGCTATATTGAAATGTTTAGGCGTTACAAATGAAGACTTCGATAAACCCTTCATCGCCATAGCGAATAGCTTCACCGAGATTGTTCCAGGACACATGCACCTTGATAAGCTGGTTCAATTTGTCAAAACAGGAATCCGCGCAGCCGGAGGCATACCCTTCGAATTTAATACTATTGCGATCTGTGATGGGTTAGCCATGGGACATGAGGGGATGCATTATTCTCTTCCGTCAAGGGAGTTGATTGCAGATTCCATTGAGGTTATGGTTCAAGCGCATAGGTTTGACGGTCTAGTGTTGTTGACAAACTGTGACAAGATTACACCTGGAATGATTATGGCAGCTGCGAGGCTTAATATTCCCTCAATCGTTGTGACAGGCGGTCCAATGCGGTCGGGAATTTTTAGGGGCAAGAAGGTCGATGTGACCGCTATCTTCGAAGCTGTAGGAGCAGTAGCAACAGGTAAGATCGGCATGGAAGAACTGAAAGAGATTGAGGAAAGAGCCTTCCCAGGGTGTGGTTCATGTAATGGAATGTACACAGCGAACACAATGGCATGCATATCAGAGTCATTAGGTTTGTCCCTTCCAGGGTGCGCTACTGCATTGGCTGTATCCTCTTCCAAGGCAAGGATAGCCAAGAAGAGTGGAGAGAGAATTGTAAGTATGGTGAAAGAAGACTTGAAGCCCTTAGACATATTGACCCGAGAAGCATTCGAGAATGCGATAACGGTAGATATGGCGCTCGGCGGGTCGACAAACACGGTTCTACACCTCAAAGCCATTGCTGAAGAGGCTGATTTAGATTTGCCATTGAAGGTTTTCGATGAAATATCTGCAAGGACACCGCACCTCTGTGATATGCGCCCAAGCGGTCCCTATGACCTAGAGGAGCTTGATGCGGCTGGAGGGTTACCGGCATTAATGAATCTGCTTAGAGGCCACCTTCACCTGAACGCGGTCACAGTCTCGGGAAAAACTGTCGGGGAGAACATAAAGGACGCGGTCGTTTATAATACAGAAGTCATTAGGCCTTTGGAAAAACCTGTCCATAAAGAGGGCGGTGTAGCCATACTTTTTGGAAATCTTGCTCCTGACGGTGCGGTGGTTAAGGTGACGGCAATCTCGCCTAAAATGCTCATACATAAGGGACCGGCAAGGGTCTTCAATTCAGAAGAAGAAGCCATGAAGGCAATTATTAGCAAGCAGATAAGGGAAGGCGACGTGCTGGTCATTCGTTACGAAGGACCGAAGGGAGGGCCTGGAATGAGAGAGATGCTTTCGCCGACAGCCGCTATAGCAGGAATGGGGCTAAGCGAATCTGTAGCCTTAATAACGGATGGAAGGTTTTCAGGCGCGACTGTTGGACCTTGTGTTGGACATGTCTCGCCGGAAGCGGCTGTAGGTGGGCCAATAGCGGCAGTCAAAGATGGAGACATAATTGAGATTAATGTTCCAAAAAGGAGGTTAAATGTGGACTTGGCAGAAGAAGAGATTAGAAATAGGCTTGCCGAATGGAAGCCGGAATCACCAAAGGTTACTAAGGGCTATTTAAAGAGATACTGGGCTCAAGTTCAGTCCGCAGACAGGGGGGCAATTTTTAAGGAGTGAATACAGAATTAAAATTGTTAGGTGTCATATATTGAAGTTTGAGCTGACTCTTGCATTAGCTGACCGACCTGGACAGCTCCTCAAAGCTTTGGAGCCTATCGCAAAGAATGGTGGAAATATAATATCCATATTTCATGAACGGGAGAGACCGACGGAAGGCTATGTTCCAGTCAGTCTCGTTGTGGACTTTCCGTCAAGACAGAATTTGAGGAAGACTTTGGACGATTTGAAAGGTCTAGGCATAACTATAATTAAATCCGAAGAGGTAATTGAGACCCAAAGGCTTACAGTGATCCTCATTGGAAAGATAGATCTGAAAACACTGATTGAGACTAAGATGGAGAATGCGAGAGTTACGGGCTTCGAGGTTTCCGCCCCAACCTCTCATGAGTCAAGCGTGAAGATTGAGCTCGAGGTTCCAACTGGCTTAGTGAATAAAGTGATGGATGATTTAAAGGCTCTTTCAAGGGAGGAGAATGCGGTCCTAATATCATCTATTTGAAGAATAGAGGCTGAGAGATTTTGAAGGTCATAATCATTGGCTTCGGCTTTATCGGTAGAGAACTCATAAGAACCTTGAATGAAAAAATGGAGGTTTTGAAAAGTGTTGACAGAAACTTTAAGGTCATCGGAGTCTCCACCAGTAAAGGATACGTCTACGACAAGAATGGATTAGACCTTGAAAGACTATCTCGGTTGAGAGAGATATCGAGGGAGTATGAGGGTTTTAAGGCTGGCGGTTCAACTCTTGAATTGATTGAAGAAAGTGGTGCAGACCTTATGGTGGAAGCTACACCTACCAACATCAAAGATGGGGAGCCTGGTCTAACTTTCATCAAATATGCGTTGGAAAAGGGCATCCATGTTGTGACCCCGAATAAGGGTCCGTTGGTCGTAGCGTTTAAGGAACTTAAGCAACTTGCCGAAAAGAATAGTTGCATATTTCTTTATGAGGCTACTGTGGCAGGTGCAGTTCCAGTCTTCTCTCTTGTTAGGGATTGCCTAAGAGGTGATAAGGTTGTTAGAATCTCGGGCATACTGAACGGAACTACAAACTATATCTTGTCTAGAATGTACTTTGAGGAGACAAGCTTCGAGATTGCTCTTAAAGAGGCGCAGGAGAGGGGAATAACGGAGAGAGACCCGTCTTACGATGTAGACGGCATAGACGCTGCCTGCAAAATAGTTATCCTAGCGAATGCAATTATGCGCCGAGATGTTATGCTGAAAGATGTTAAAATAACAGGTATTCGTAGGGTCACGCAAGAAGCTGTTGCTCTGGCGAAGAAGTCTGACTTTGCGATTAAACTTGTCGGCACGGTTGACCGAAACCTTGAGGTTGCACCGAAACTCGTCCCCATAAATCATCCCTTATGTGTCCATGGAACTTTAAACGCGGTTCATCTGGAAACAGACCTAGCCAAAGAAATAACGTTGATAGGGTACGGGGCCGGAAAGGAAACTGTTTCCGCCATCTTAAACGATATGCTCACCGTTCTGAAGAGGAGAGCAAAAAAGAAAAAGGGCCCATAAAGAACTAAGTCATTGTGACATGCGCTACATCTTCTTCCAATATGATTCGGATAACTGAGTCTATTGTCGCTTCAGCCTCAATAGGTGTTGGGCACTGCCTCATTACGATGTCAGGATCCTTCAACCCATGGCCTGTAAGGATGCAGACAACCTTCTCATCCTTTTCTATAAGCCTACTGTACGCAAGTCTTTTCAGTCCAGCAATCGAGGCAGCACTTGCAGGCTCAACAAACAAGCCTTCTAACCGTGCTAGAATCCTCTGAGCCTCAAGAATTTCATCGTCCGAAACTGTCTCGACTAGCCCATTAGACTCCTTAATGGCTTTGACTGCCTTCCTCCAGTTGACTGGAGACCCAATCCTTATAGCCGTCGCAACGGTCTCAGGTTTATCAATAAACCTAACTTGTTGTAACCCTTGCCTCATAGAGTTTGCTATAGGAGCTGCTCCTTCAGCTTGAATGCCGATCATCTTCGGGAGATTCTCAGCTAAGCCTAGCTGGTGAAGCTCCTTGAACCCCTTCCATATTGCGCTTATATTTCCGGCGTTCCCGACTGGAACTATCACCTTGTCCGGAACCTTATGATTCATTTGGTCCCAAATCTCGAAAGCCGTTGTCTTTTGACCTTCAAGACGGAAGGGATTCAAAGAGTTAAGGAGGTATATTGGATGGGTAAGGCAGATCTTTCTGATGATTCCTAAGGCCTCATCGAAGTTTCCTTTAATCTGGATAACCCTGGCTCCATGAATTAGAGCTTGAGTTAGCTTTCCGAAGGCGACTTTTCCAGCAGGTATAAGCACGAAACATTCGAGTCCAGCCTTGGCAGCGTAGGCGGCAAGCGAAGCGGATGTGTTCCCCGTAGATGCGCAAGCAACACGTTTCATCCTAAGCTCAACAGCTTTGGTTACTCCCACTGTCATTCCACGGTCCTTGAATGAACCTGTTGGGTTCTCTCCCTCATTCTTTGCGTAAACCCATTCCAAACCTAAACTTTTTGAGAGCTTCAGACAGTGATTTAGGCTTGTTCCGCCCTCTCCTAGAGTTACAATCTTAGCCCTTTCATCGATTGGGAGAAGTTCAAGATAACGCCAGACTGAGAAAGCCTTGCGTCTCCAAATCTTATCTAAGCGTGACGGAATTTTAGACCAATCAAACTCCACTGACAGTAAGCCGTCACATTTGAGGCATGTATAAACAACTTCATTGGCATCATACTTCATCCCGCAGTCGATGCACTCGAGATAATAGCGGCTTTTGTCCATGTTTTTAGCTCCGGGCTTTAAGGATTTCAGCGTCTTAATTATCAGACGGATGGATTTAAAATATTATCGCCGAACTTCAAATCGCGACCAGTTTAATGTTCCAGACTCCAATAACGATTTTAGTAACATCCATGCAAACAATATCTTATGCCTTTGACACCGTTTCACATAGGTCCGGCACTTTTAATCGGGCTTCTTCTTTTAAAATGGCTTGATCTACCAACCTTCTTGATCGCTAACGTTATTGTTGGTATAGAGCCGGTTATGGTAATTGCTTTTGGCTTGAAATGCCCTCTTCACGGTTTCTTCCACTCCTTTATTGGCGGGACTATAGCCGCCTTTTTATTAACTATATTCATGCGGACAGTAAGACCACGCCTCTCTTCGTTACTTTCTCGGTTCAAGATTGAGCAAAGTTTCTCATTAAAAAGCATTCTCTCAGCATCGCTACTAGATGTTTATATCCATATTATTCTTGATTCTAGAATGCATCATGACATAAGACCTTTCTACCCATTCGATTTTAATCCCTTCCTCGATCCGAGCGTCCTCTCTGGACTTTGGCTGGAAACTTTGCTCGGATGGTGCTTCATCGGGGCAGTGTTCGTATATCTTTTTAGGCTCTTTCAACTCTATCGGAGAAAGAAAAATGGATTGGGTCTCTAGGGGGAAGGCTGTTGAGCATTCTGCAATGTGTGAAATGTGGGCATAAGATGGAAGTTACCATTCCAAAGCATAAGTGCCCCGTCTGCGGGGGATTACTTGAATACATAATCGATTACGAAAAACTCAAAGGCTTGAGCCTTGGGGGCAGCTTTACCTTCTGGAGATACCGCAATTTCCTTCCAGAAGTCAAGAACTTAGTGACTATGCAGGAAGGCGGAACCCCGCTTTATAGGGCTAGGCGACTCTCTGCGAAGATGAATTTAACTGAGCTATACTTTAAGGATGAGACGCGCAACCCTACGAACTCTTTCCGAGACAGAAGCGCCGCTCTTGTCATATCGAACATTCTGGACCTTGGCTTCACATCTGTCGTTTGCGCAACTAATGGTAATATGGGCGCCTCGTTATCAGCCTATTGTGCAAAGTACGGGATTAACTGCCATCTCGTCGTCCCGAAACTTGTGGATATGGGAAAGATGGCTCAAATGTTAATTCATGACGCGGTCATTGAAGAGTTTGGCGAAACAGTTGATAAGGCAATATATCGAGCTGAAAAGATTTCAAAAGAGACTGGCTGGTATCAGGCAACCCCGGAGTTGAACCCCCTCGTGATTGAGGCTCAGAAGACAATAGCCTTTGAGATAGTTGAGCAGATGGGAGTTCCTAACTGGCTTATAATATCCATGGGGAGTGGAGGAACCCTTTATTCAGTTTGGAAGGGGTTTATGGAGCTCTATGATCTTGGCGGAATTGACAGGTTGCCTCGAATCGTAGGTGTCCAAGCTGAGGGTTGCTCGCCAATAGTAAACGCCTATTTTGGTGTTGAAAGAAAGATTACAAAGCCATCGACGCATGCGATTGGAATACTTGTTGCGGAGCCTCTGCTGAAAGAATTATCCATAAAGGCTATAAGACAATCGAAGGGCTTAGCGATATCCGTCTCGGATCAAGAAATCTTCTTAGCGGAACGAGAGATTGCAAGGCTTGAAGGGCTTTTCGCTGAACCTGCAAGTTCAGGAACAGTTGCGGCACTCAAAAAAATGGTGGACGAAGCACTCATCGAAAAGGATGAGGTAGCAGTGTGCCTAATAGGAGGAAGCGGACTGAAAGCCACAGACGTAATACAAGCTCTCTCCAAGAAACGTAAGATGAGTATCATGGGAACCGAGTTAAGCACAAAGGAAAAGATTTTGCGTATACTTGATAGAAGAGATGCGTACGGGTATGAGATATGGAAAGAACTTGAAAAGATTATGACAAGGTCAGCCATCTATCAACACCTAAACGATCTAAGAAACCGTGGTCTAATATCCCTGTACGCGAAGGAGGGAAGAAAATATTTCGCAATAACTGAGAAGGGGAGAAGAATCCTCAAAGCCATCGACGAGGTGAAGACTATATTGTAAATTTCATCATCGTTAATCGTTTTGAGTTTTGTTGATCCTCTGTTATGTAAATATCCTCTTTGCCGTAAAATTTTTATACTGTGAGATTATAGTAAAGTTATAACTTTACTATATTGTGAGGCGAAGAAAATGCATCAGAAAAAGAAACTGTCCCCACTAACAATCTCGGCTGCATCTGTATTTGCATCTTTCGTATGCATTGCAACAATAGTCATCTCTATAAGGGTCCTTGCAACTGAAGGCTACTTCAACATAGGCGAATCAGTGGTTTACCTCTCTGCCTTGCTGTTTGGACCAGCAGTTGGAGCTTTTGCCGGCGGAGTCGGTTCAATGATTGCCGACCTTATACTTGGTTATCCACACTACGCACCTGCCACCCTAATCATTAAAGCCATTGAAGGATACGTGGTCGGCATTATTAGGAGAAACAACCCCAAATTCCGTTCCCTTCTCTACTGGAAAGTATTCACATTACTTCTCGGAATAGTAGCTGGAGCTCTGCTAGCGGTTATAGGCACAATCTGCTACAGCGGCGAGGCTGAGCTCACTTTAGGTTTCACGGAGTTTAAGTTGTTTGTGCCTTCTGAATTCTGGATTGTTCTAGGCATTATGGTCGCATCATCTATCGCCATAGTTGGTTTTGTCACTGAGCCTGAATTTGGATGGGCAGTCTTCTCTGTGATAAGCGGGGGGTTCACGATGGTTCTAGGTTACTTTGTATACGAGATGTACATTATCGGATGGCTATTTAACGTTCAAGCTTGGGCTTTAGCTGAGGTGCCTATCAACATTGGGCAGATGATAATTGGCGCAACTGTGGCTCTACCCGCCGCGAAGATTCTGCAGCGAGCATTCCCAGAGATTAAACGAAGCTGAGACAAGATTTCTGATTTAATCCAACTTCTGCAGAGAATCAAATAAATAGGCGCGAAGATATTTTTTGGAGGTAGATGAAGCATATGATGCCTTGCCATCATGCAGACTTAAAAGGTTTTGTACCTTTTTTTCTTATAAGGGTGGTTACTGTTGAGCAGAGATAAGAGAAAAAGAGAGTTGCGGGATCTGCCAGCGGCTTTTCGCGAGCAATACTTCTCACTATTTGCAGGTCCAGAGCCGGAGACTCTCCATTCTGATTTGTATCAGAGGCTTATTGACGACGGAACAGACAAGATAATTGAACAACTCAAAATATACAACCAGAATCGGAAGAAACTCTTGGAAAGGGTGAAGGAAAAAATTGAGGTGAGAAGGATTGAGCGTAACGATAAGATTGCAGGATCACGGGTCGTTGCCTCAGACGCTGGGAACAACGGTGTGGACTTGAGATCAGCGTACATACCACTTTATGCTTCAGCTGCATTAGCGACGGAAGGATGGCGCATAATTGGCGAACCTATCTTTGAAGCAGGCAAACCAGAAGTTTGGGCTGATGAGACAAGAACCCAAGACAGAGAGTCACTGCTTGCCTCCAAGATCCAATATAAAATTACTGAGGCGGCTGTAGAAAAGTGGAAACCAAAAGTAGTGGTCTTTGACGGCACATTAATCATGCATTTTTGGCTTTTGCCCTTCGAAGGGTCTACTGCAGATTACCGAAAAGACTTTGATGATACGCTTAGACTTGCTGTCGGCTTGCTGCACACATGCTATATGAGGGACATACCCCTTGTAGGATTTGCGAAAAGAACAAGAATCAATCATATCTGCAAGATGTTCAATATGCCTAAGATGAGGGACACTGCGCTATTGGATCTCATTCTCCGTTTAGGGGAATATACGGTTCCTCAACCTGAACCTATGATGGGAAAGGTTGTCAACAAATATAAAAGAGCGGCTCAAGAATTCGGCATACCGAGGCATGAAATAACGGAAATAACCGACTTTTACTCTTCTTACATTAGGACCGGGTTGACGACGCCTTTTCGTCTGGAGGTGCCTAGATACTGCTACGACCGTTTAGATGAGATTGGAGCTATTTTATTCACAACCGCAGAGGAGGAAGATGGTATCCCCTTCTCAATAAATGAGGCTGATCGCTTGACAAGGGTCACAACGAGCATCTCAAATATACGGACGCTCATGATCTACTCGAAGGCTCTGGACCTTGTAAGAAAAGGCGAGATGGACGGGCAAGATCTAACCTTATTAGCTCTGCAGCATGGTGAACCTTGGGCGATACATGACGAACAATATCTTTCAAAAATCACGGGAGGAGAATGAGATGTTAGAAAAGATACCTGAGTTGGAATTGAGACCTGTAGGCTATGCCCTTTCAGGGTGTACCCATGACTATTTAAGTTTCGTTGTTATGGAAGACACTAAAGCTAAAGTCAATTATTTCTATTTCATTAGTCACCCCACGAACCCTGATGTTTACGTCTTAGTCAGAACCTTCAGAACGCAACCTTACAACCCAGAAATGATTACTGGCAGGACAGGTCCTCTAGCGGGCAAGAAAGGCCGGAGGGCTGAGTATGGAAAACGTCTTGAATACACGATTGCCTTCGCCGAGATTTTAGGGTATTATGATGAAAAAAGAAGGTGGCGAACACTTGAAGTCGCACCTTCACCTTGGGATATAGTCTACGAGCCTACAGAAGAGGCCTTAAGGTCTTTTTTCATCCCCAGACACACGACAAGCGACTCCTTAATGCTAGAGATAGGAAAGGTTCGCGGCACAAATATACCCGTCTATATAGACCTAAACGCCATTGCTAAAGGGCACATGTTTGTCGCTGGCATGACTAGGTCGGGGAAGTCAAGTTTCATTATTAATATGATTGCGAAGGCTTCACGGTTGAAGCCTAGACCTCATTTCATCATCTTCGATTTGAGAGGCGAATATAATGGTCTAGTCAAATACGGCGCGAAAAGGTTTCCATACACGAATTTTACTCCTAGCATAGATGACCCAGAAGTGATCGCTGACAAAATTGAACTAAAAGGAAAAGAAAGGAATGTTCTGATTGAGGCCGTGCGAGAGTTACAATCCGAAGGCTTCAAGTTGACTAGAGACAACATAATTTCAAAAGTAGGCGAGATTCTTGATAAAGGAGCCATTTACAAAAGTATCCAAGGTCAAGAAAAGGCTTTCAGCAGTATATCATGGTTCTTAAAGAATAGGGGCGAATTTCTCGATAGGGAAGTTGAGCCCATGAATATTATCGAAGAGGTAAAGAACAACTTCGCATTGATTATCGACTTCTCAGTTGACCTCGACAGTGAAGCCCAGCAGAGAACGGCCAAGTGCATCCTTGATGAGATAAGGAACTATGCGATGGAAAGGAAAGACTACGGAGATTTCGCATGCATCATATCTATTGAGGAGGCTCAATACTTCGCCCCAGAGAAAGGATTAGAGATGAGGGAGACAAGTGCCCAATCAAAGGTTAAAGCATCTATGATTGAGACCTCAAGTCAAGCTGGAGGATACAATGTAGGCTTGATTCTGATGACGCAGAGACCTGCCTACGTCTTGAAGAGCTGCATCTCGCAATGCAACTCAGTTGCCTGTTTCAGGCTTAAGAGTGGAAATGACCAAGATGCTATTCTCCAATATACTGAATACGGATCAGAAAGGCTTAGAGATTATCTTCCAGGCCTTGCAGACCATGAGGCAATGCTTTGGGGAATAGCGGTCCCAACACCCTTTCCAGTAATAGCTGAGATAGATGTTGAGGAGTACCCGCAGAAGGCTGTTGCATTCGCAAAGAAGGCTTGGGAAAAGATGGAAGAAAATAGTAGACCGGATAAGGACAAGAGCACAGGCTTGCCCCTTCACCTTCAGAACCCATAAAAGAATTTTTTCTTCTTTGGAGATGAGGCTTAATTGAAGCTTATTGTTGGAACCGATTTTCATGGAAACAAAGACTCTTTCGAAGTTTTCGTGTCAAAAGCTGAGGAGGAGGATGTTGACGTTCTTATTGTTTGCGGTGATATAACGAATTTTGGGACGTTGGAAAGGGCAAAGAACCTGCTGTCATTACTTACGCAGTTAAGGTTGCCAGTCTTATTTGTTCCTGGAAACTGCGACCCGCCCTCTCTTGTTGTGGTTGATGTTGAGGGTGCATTATGTTTACATGGAAAAAGCGCCACTTACGGAGACATAAACTTTATCGGTTTAGGAGGAAGCCCGAATACTCCCTTTGGAACACCTTTTGAAATGAGTGAAGAAGAGATTGGTGAAGCACTAAATTGCGCGGTGAAGAATGTTACTGATGCCCGTTGGTTTGTCCTTCTCTCACATGCCCCGCCATATAATACGAAGCTTGATAAAACCTTTTCAGGTTTTCATGCCGGTAGCCTAAGTATAAGAAACTTTATAGAAGAAAGGAAGCCTTCAATCGTTTTCTGTGGGCATATACACGAGGCAAAAGGAAAGGATCGCATAGGAAGAACAATCCTAGTTAATCCTGGACCTGCACGGCATGGCTATTACGCCTTAGCCTCCTTTAACGAGCATGTTACCGTCGAATTTCGTTCTGCAAGTTTTTGAGAGCAATATTTAAATTGGTTTAAGACGGATAAGTCTTAACTTTCAAGAAGGAATCATCTGATGCCGTTCAAAAAAGGTGATTTCATCCTAATCGATTACGTTGGAACGGTCTCTGAGACTGAAGAGGTTTTTGACACTACGTTAGAGGAGGTTGCGAAGAAGAAAGAAATATACAGAGAAGGAGGAATCTATGAGCCTGCCTTAGTGGTGATAGGCGAAGGATGGGTTCTAAAAGCTCTCGAGGAAGGTCTAATGAACCTAGAGTTAGGCAAAACTGAAAAGATTGAGATTCCTCCTGAGAAAGCCTTCGGAAATCGTGACGCCGAGAAGGTTAGACTTTACCCCTTAAGAAAACTGACAGCCAAAGGTATTACACCTCAAGTTGGGATGCGCCTTGAGGTTGACGGACACCTCGCAACCGTAAGGACAATAGGGTCTGGAAGAGTTCTATTAGACTTTAATCCGCCTTTAGCTGGAAAAACCCTCATCTATGAGGTTACGGTTCGCAAGAAACTTGAGACCATTGAAGAGAAGATATTAGCGCTTATCCATAGAAGGATTCCCCAGGTTGATGCTGAGAAATTCTCTTTAGAGTTAAGCAATGGCGAAGTTAAGATTAAGATTCCTGAAGAAGCCTTCTATATTGAAGGTCTGCAATTATCGAAGAGAGGCTTGTTTGCAGACATCCAAAAGTTCTTCCCAGAGATTAAAGCTTTAACCTTCCTAGAGACCTTCAGGAAAGCCGAGCCAATCGAAGAAAAGCCCGCTTCAAAGGAAACTGAGAAGAGCACTGAAGGCTCTCAGTGACCTCAACAACTTCGCATCGGTCGCCATCCCTCAAACCAATGGGATAACATAATTCGTAATTGTCGCAGTCTTCTTTCTTGCAGTCAGGCGGCTTGAAAGTGATAATTGCGCCTGAAATCGCCTGTTTAGACGGTATTGCTGCTTGGACTTCTTCATCAACTACCTCGACTACCCGCATCTCTGTCCCGTACTTAGCACATTTTAGTTTCCTGTTCCGCACATGGATAACCCTGTAGACCCGTTGGGGCTCAACATTTCTAATACATACTCTATAGTACTCGCAATCATTACATTCTAAACCTGGACCCTTAAAAAGAAAGACGGAGCCAACTTTAGCCTGAGGTGAGCTTACAATCGTAATTAAGGTTTTGCGTCTTCCTCTCTCTTTAACTCTCAATCTATCACACCAGTCTTTCTGGCAAGCTCATAAGCAGATTCAAGTGTAAGAGGCCTCTCATTCAGAATCGTATACCTTTCCGGTCGAATACTAGACGCCATAACTAAAGCCTTAACAATGTGCTCTTGGTTTATCCCAATCTCTTTAGCCGTGACTGGGGCCCCAACCTTTTGCAATGTGTTCCTTATCTTTTCCCATGGTAGACCATGGAGATAAGCCATCATTATAGACCCTAGACCGCATTGTTCCCCATGTAAGGCATGCCTCGACGTTATCAAGTCTAATGCGTGACTGAAGAGGTGTTCCGATCCACTGCAAGGTTTGCTTGTTCCTCCTATGCACATTGCCACGCCGCAGCTGACCAAGGCTTCTAAAAGAACCCTCAAACCTTCTTTTGAACCTGGCTTTATAAGGTCTGCGTGATCAACTACATGCTGCGCGCTAAGCAAAGCTAGGCTGGCGGCATACTCGGCGTAATACTCATTTCTCTTGAGATATGCAAGTTTCCAGTCGCTTGTGGATGTGAACTTTGCTAAGACATCCCCACACCCGCTCGCTACAAAACGGTAAGGGACATTAATTATGACATTTATATCCGCAATCACAGCGATTGGAGACCTGGCTGTAACTGAGTATGGTCTCTCTAAGCCCTTCACTGATGCGAATGGGCTGGCCATTCCATCGTGGGATGCAGTTGTGGGGACACTTATGAATGGAATCCCTTGGCGGGCGGCGCTCAGTTTAGCAATGTCAATCTTTGCTCCTCCGCCAACTCCTAAGACAACCTGAGGCCTTAACTCTCGAATCTTTTCTTCGCATTGTCTTACGTCTTCTAGAGTTGGATAATTCGAAGAAACTATATGACAGTCGACTTCGGCTCCTTCATTTCGAAGTAGGTTGATAACTTTTTGGCCAGCTACATGCATAGTTGTTGTTCCAGTTATTAATAAGACTCTTTTCGACAATCCTAATTTTGTGCAGACATCACTGACTAGATCTAAGCTTCCCTCTCCAACAATGACTTCTCTTGGAAGCTCCATGCGGTGAATAGTAAGCTTCAAAGGCTTCTTCATCCCGCCGATGCTGGATAAAACTATGCTCTGTAAGGATTTAAGCCTTCTACCTTAAGGTAGGTCTGAACATGTATTTCAAAATCCTTAAATGCAACCTTTCTATCGTTATTAGTGGTTATTACTCTCTTATCTTGACAGATAGAAAGACCTCTGATACAGCACGGTTTTCCAAGCAACTAAGAAGACGTGTAAAAAGATGAAACAGCGGTGTGGAACGACAAACCAAAAGGAAATTATAAGTAGGTCAGATGATAAGTGAGGATAGATTCTTTGTTGAGCGGAAGGCTATTCTAACAAATGTGAGGCTGAACAAAGTGGCACATAACGAAATAGGCAAAGTCGAGATAAGACAAGTCATATTTGAGCATATGCCGAAAGAAGCGGAGATAACACGTGTCGAGTTTGAAGGACCGGCATTAGCGATTTACACAAAGAAACCAGAGATCAGAGTCACTAACAGTCGCGTCATCACGGAGATTGTTGACCTTATAAAAAAGAGGGTTGTTATACGTTCAGACCCTTCAGTTAGATTACCTGAGAAGGAAGCGCAAAAGATCGTCTTAGATATAATTCCTAAAGAAGCTGAGGTAGTCAATGTTCTCTTCGACCCAACCCTTGGAGAAGTGATTATCGAGGCGAAAAAACCTGGATTAGCCATAGGCAAAAACGGCGCAACTTTACAGGAGATCGTGTTCAGGACACGTTGGATACCTAGAATCTTAAGAAGCCCCCCAAAAGTTTCGAAGATAATGGCGCATGTCAAACATCTACTCTATTCCGGAAACAAAGAAAGAGAAAGGATCTTGCGGAATGTTGGGGGAAGGATCTTTAGACCGTTAATGCATGAGGTCGGTGACGTAAGGATCACAATGCTGGGCGGGGCGCATGAGGTCGGCAGATCATGCATCCTTGTTCAGACGAGAGAAAGCAATGTTCTGGTCGATTGCGGCATAAACCCGGGCTCAACCAGACCGTTCGAGTCTCTCCCCCGTTTGGATGTACCTCAATTCGACCTAGACTCCCTAGATGCTGTCATTATAAGTCACGCTCACCTTGACCATTGCGGTCTCCTTCCCTTTCTATACAAATATGGCTATGAGGGCCCAACCTACTGTTCTATTCCAAACCTAAGCCTCATGACCTTGCTCCAGCTTGATTACCTTGATGTCCTCACTAAACAAGGCTCTGCTCTGCTCTATGACCAGAAAGATGTGCGGGAAACTATACTGCATACGATCCCGCTCCGGTTTGGTGTCGTTACCGATATTGCACCTGACATCAGGTTAACGCTACATAATGCAGGGCACATTTTAGGCTCTTCGATAGTGCACCTACACATTGGGGAAGGTTACCACAACATTGTATACACGGGCGACTTCAAATACGGAAAGACTATGCTTCTTGAGGCCGCATCTATGGACTTTCCAAGGGTCGAGACCATTATAACCGAAGCGACTTATAGTGCTCCGGGGGATGTTATGCCTTCCAGGGAATACGCTGAGGAAACTTTGGTCTCAATAATCAACGAGACGCTTAACAATGGCGGAAAAGTTATGATACCTGTCCCAGCAGTTGGCAGAGCACAGGAGATTATGCTGATTCTCGATGAGTACATGAAGAATGGAAAGCTTAAAGAGGCTCCGATCTTCATAGAGGGAATGATATCTGAAGCTACAGCCATACATGCTGCTCATCCAGAGTATCTTTCGAGGGAGGTCCGTAACAAAATACTTAACGAAGATATTAACCCATTTGAATCCGATTATTTCACAATAGTTGAGCACCCAAGTGCAAGACAAGACATAATAGAAGGAGAGCCAAGCATCATAGTGGCCACTGCGGGCATGCTTGAAGGAGGACCAATAATTGATTATTTCCAGCAACTAGCATCAGACAAGAAGAATACAATAATCTTTGTAAGCTATCAAATTGAGGGAACCTTAGGTCGCCGAGTACAAAAGGGAGCACCTGAAGTTTCAATACTTAACTCTGAAGGAAAGATCAAAGTGATAAAATGTGATCTGAACGTTAAAACAGTAGACGGATTCTCCGGCCACTCAGATAGAAGACAAATAATAGGCTATGTAAGAAAGGTCTCACCTAACCCAGAGAACGTTATTGTCTGCCATGGTGAAAAGTCAAAATGCATCGGTCTAGCGGCTTACTTAAGTGAAAGATACAAGATTAATGCTAAAGCGCCGAATATTCTAGAAACCGTTCGCCTTAGATAAGCACAGTTTTCAATACATTTTTACAGCATTCCAAACATCGTCGCTAACATAATGCAGATTTTTGAATACCTTGCCCTTCTCTTTTGTTTTCAAGGTTTCGGAGTCGAAGAGGGATCTCGCTATCGCTATCGGCTTTCTATTCCTTTCATCTAACGCTAGAACTAACTCTCCCTCTCTGAATTCTCCTTCAACCTTCCGTATTCCAGGAGCCATAATATCGGCGCCGTTGCATACATGTGGCACTGCTCCCATATCTAAGACTATTTTCGGAAGTGAGGAGAAATACTCCGTGAAGAATAGTGTTGGGAAGACTTCTTCTTCAGTTCTCGCTAGTAAGGAGAGGCCGTTTATGCAAAATATCTTATGCTTCTGTGTCTCAATGATTTCTACAATGGGTTTAGGACCGAACGCTTTTTCGATGTCTATCCTAAGTTTTCTGGAAATCTCTCTTAGAATATTCTTTCTCTCCTTCTTCTTGAGCGTATATCGACGCATACTTTTAGGCACATATCTATGTCAGTAGCAATAAATATAAATCTGCAGTCTCTTATATGAAGAAAACATCAATTAATTCGCTGGGATTGCTGAAGAAGATGGCTATTCAAATACTTGAGGAAAGCTTGGGAAAGACTGTGCTTATTAGGCTGCGGGGAGGCAAGAGCATAAGGGGAAAACTTAAAGGGTTCGATCAGCACCTCAACCTAGTTCTCGAGAAAGCAGAGGATGTCACAGATATGGAAAACATCCAAGAGCTAGGTCTCATAATTGTCAGGGGAGACAATGTCGTCATGATCTCTCCGCCGCCGAGGTGAGAATGGAAAATGGGAAAGGGAACACCTTCTTTTGGAAAACGCATGGGAAAGACGGTTCACATCCGCTGCAGACGTTGCGGAAGAAGGTCATATAATGTATCAAAAAAGAGATGCGCAGCTTGCGGTTTCGGCGAATCGACAAGGATTAAAAGATATTCTTGGCAGACAAAGAAGGTCACAAGGGAGAGACTTTTGTAGTTTCTTGCCTCCTACCAAATATATTCTGGAGCTCCGTTTTTAGCTTCGCCATCAAAGTTTGTTTTTAATTATTGAAGAATAATTACTCAAGTTTTTTAGAATGCAAGTGGAGAGACATTCACGAGATTCATGAATCTTTTTTCATGTCATAATGGTCTATTCTCAAGCTTCTTCTAATCTGTTACCTTAAATAACGCAAAGAATTAGGGTTAATAGAAGAAGCGTTTAAATAATACTGGTTTAAAAAGATACCAAAGTCTATGGGATCCAGTCATGGTGAGAAAAGCAAGAATAAAATTGACAAGCACTGATTATAGGAAGCTCGAAGAAATATGTAAAGAGCTAAAAACCATAGCCGAGAAAAGCGGGGTTAAAGCGAATGGCCCGGTTCCTCTGCCTACGAAGAGGCTTCGTGTTCCAGTCATGAGATCTCCCTGTGGCGAGGGGACAAAGACTTGGGACAAATGGGAACTACGCATCCACAAACGCTTAATAGATATTGACGCTGAGGAAAGGGTTATGCGGCGGATTATGAGGATGAGGGTTCCTGAAGAAGTTTTCATAAGCATTGAACTAATTTAACCCCCGAGACTGCTTTTCAGTCTCGAAGAATTTTTGGTATTACTATTCTCTCTTAACTTAATACGGGAGATGCCCCGAGACTGCTAAGGCCAAAACTACGGAAGAGATAAAGCTGATTGTCCAGACTTTCTTGTTCCACCAGTAGACTTTAGCTCCATCCATTATGCTAAAGGGCATAAGGTTGAGTAAAGCCAGCCAAGCGCCGAGCGATGCTCCTCTAAGAATTGTTAAGGATAAGTAACCGTCAGTTATGAAGAAACGCGATAGAAAGAACATTAGTGTCAAAATAATGGTTAGGAGAGGGCCGGCTAGCGAGGTTAATCCTATAATTTTCTTGTCAGCAGCACCAGTTATCATAACGAATCCTGGCGAGATTATCTTTAGGGGGATTGGGGCTATCGAGAGAAGCGTTAACAACGCCCCTACCATGCTCAGTCTGAACTCAGCCCATAGACCGTACATTTTTGCAACAATCTTATGTGCGAGTTCATGGGAGACAAATATGAATGCAAAGATGGCAGATGGAATTATTAGGCCTCCCATATCATATGAAATGAGGTGCACCCAATCTGGAATGTTCCCATACATTGAAAGCCCAACTGCCATGACGAGTGATGCACCGACAGCTAGATGAAGGGTCTCAGTTGAACTGGTCCATGCTGGTCTTTTAAACTGGAAAGGATGATATAATGAGGCGTCGCTCTTTAGAGGTTCAAGTTTACTCTCAGAAGTAGGCGGGATAGGTTGTTCTACAACTATTTTTTGAAGGCTTCTTACCCTTAAGATTTCTGGGCAAGCATGGTTCTCTGGCAATCTGTGGTCACCACAAAAATATCCTTCGCAGAATGGGCATTTAAATGGCAAATCAACATTCCTTTTGCAGTAGTGGCACCTCAACCCTCAATCAACTTCCACATCTATCTCTGAACCTAGCTTTATAGAATATCTTTAGCCCCGCTTAAAAATATGTTTTTCATCCCTATTCTCAACAGTTGTAGTCCTCACAGTAGTGATG
>CAYSEL010000125.1:0-3835 GCA_964430035.1 uncultured Candidatus Bathyarchaeia archaeon | reverse complement strand
GGTGAGAGCATTCTTCTAAGCGGTTCTCTGAATGTTTCAAGGCTCGGAGTCTTCTTTTCAGCGCTTGCGGCTTCAGTTGGTACTGCATTGGTCACCGTTGTCACTCTTCTTGAGAAGCGTAAGGAGATTACGCTGCTCATGGTTAAGGGGCTTTCTGCCAAGCAAGTGATCCTGACGCTCTTAACCGAGAACCTAGGCACAGTACTCATCGCTGGTGTCATGGGCAGCTTCGTTGGATACCTCATCCACAGGGGTAACGTGGCCTCATCCTCCACGGCGACGGGTCTCGTCGCTCCAAGAATGATTTTCCCTATGGATGCCTTGGTGAGCCTGGTAATGATCTTCGGATTACTTGTTGTCTCGACGGTCGTGCCCATCGTCATAATAGTCATATTGAAGTCATCTAAGCTAGTTTGGAGGACATAGAAATGGGTTTAGAAGTAGTTGTGAAAGATGTGTTCAAAGTCTATCGACTTGGAAAAGTTGAGGTCCAGGCATTAAGAGGCTTGAATGCATACGTAAAAGATGGAGAAATCGTCTCCATAATTGGTCCTAGCGGAAGCGGAAAGTCAACGTTGCTGAACCTTATAGGCGGCTTAGATCAGCCTACCGCAGGATCAATAAGAGTGGGAAACATCGAAGTATCTGGACTTTCACCACGCGAACTAACGCAATACAGACGAAGAACTGTCGGCTACATCTTCCAAAATTTGAACTTGATACCGACATTGACGGCAGCAGAAAACGTTGAATTACCCATGATAGCTCTAGGCTTTTCCAGAAAACAAAGAGCTGAAAGAACAAGGACTCTTCTAAATATCGTGGGTTTGTCTCAAAGGATGAGCCACAAACCGGACGAGCTCAGCGGAGGTGAACAGCAGAGAGTCGCCATAGCTTCTGCACTAGCCAACGATCCTCCAGTCATACTTGCAGATGAGCCGACAGGAGAACTTGACACATTGAATGCTAAAATGGTTACGGACTACTTGGTGAAGATAAGCCGCGAATTCGGAAAAACTGTTTTACTGGTGACGCACGACCCCAACGTGGCGAGGGCAACGGACAGAATCATGAAGATTGAAGACGGCATAATAAAAGAAGTATTAGCTCCAACGAGACTCGAAGCAGGAATTATAGCGTCCTCATCATACATTGATCATATAAAGACTAGACTGGTTGATCTTGATCTTGAGCTAAAGGAGCTGGACGAAATGTTCCGTAAAGCGGAGATTGACGGAGAAGAATACACCAGACGCAGGAACCGCCTCATAAACATAAAGTCAGGTTTGCAAGAAGAGCTTCACAGAATGGGAACAGTAGTATGAGTGTACAAGTAATATCAAGTCTTAGATGCATAAATAAGCTCAGGGACATGTTTTGCAAGGAAAAATTAGAGAGAGACTATTGCTACTAAGAATAATGAGAGTTTTCATATTTTCAATTTTCATATCCTTGTTGATAGTCAACCTTTTCGTGGGGGGTGTAGAGTACAGAATAATATCTTTTGTATTGTTGTTATCTTGGCTAGTGTTATCAATCTTGCAGATTTACTATCTATTGAAGTTGCGTGAGACTAGTATGACATGGAGAGGATGGCGCGGGTTTTTTGCGGCTCGATGGAAGAAGATGTCGGTAGGGGTTCCTGATCTTCGACGCTGAGTTCTCAGTAAGCAACATCTCTACCTAAGTTTTGCTTAATCTATTCAGGGAGTCGTTTGCCACAGTATGGGCAAAATTTATGTTCCGACGATATTTCTCGACCGCAGCTGAAACAGTATCTATTGGGTAGTGTCGTAGAAGGTGGAGGCGATTGTGAAGGCTGCTTAGTGGGGGGATGAGGCGCAGGTTTCCACTTAAAACCTAGAATTGTACCCGTAAAGCTTAGGGCAAAACCAACAACCAACCCTCCTAATACCCCAAGCCAGCTTAAAATTGAGAAGATCGCAATAATCGTACTCCACTTTTTATACTGAGCAGGTTTAACATACAGCATTATGCTACTTATGATAATTAATGTGCCGCAGATAATTCCGAATAAACCAGCTACGTTGAACCTGATTGTCCTAATGAAGCCTACGCAGTAAATTATTATTCCTCCAAGAAGCGAGAGAATAAATGCAGCGGTTGGTTTATCGGCGTTCAAATCTTATCACTATCCACGGGGAAGTTTGACCCCCTTTTTTCTTTACCTTACTATCAGTAGCTGCGTCTCTGCATTTTAGCTATTTGTTCTTTGACTTCTTTGAGTCGTTCTTCAGACAGATAATATTTGCCGTCAACTTCTTTGAAGATGCCTGTTTGTCCTAGGCGTCTTTTCATCATCTCTTGGAACTTCGGTGGAAGTCCAAGTTCTTCGGCAGTCATAGCTTTCTCAGGGCTTGTCGCTCCCTTCTGACGAAACTTCTCAATAACCTCAAGTAAACGTTCCCTAGCTTCAGCACGTCTCCTAAACATTAAATCACCTTACCTTTGCTGCTAATTCATCTGACCGTTTATCTAAAAAGGCTACGCATCCCAAATATGCACCATAAATGAAGCCGCTTTATTTCTTATTGGATTCAGAAGAGTGATCTTCATCTTTTCCAGTTTTCTCTTCTGCTCCCCCGATTAATCTCTCCTCTAGATTCAGAAGCAAGGCTACCCTCCGTTCCCATCTTGCAAAGAACTTGTGTTGCCCTACAAGAAGGTAGATTTCGTAGGACACAAAGGCTATTACGAGAGCAATAAAAACAAACTCGTCCAATACCTCTATAAACCTCAGTCCAAGATTTCTGATTCTCCATAGCAGATTCAAAAATCTAAAGATCAAAAAGACAATTAACATGCCAGAGGTAATAATGCCTATTAATGCCGCCGTTCTGAACTTAGTCCATTCTTTGTCAAGCTCGCTTAGGAAGTCATGCAGCGACTTCAGAGGAAGACTTTCTGATTCTTTATCTTTCTTCATATTCCTTCAACCTCCATTACGAATTCTAGGATAATAACCATAGTGCACCATAAATGAACACTCCTAAAGAATAGACAATAAAGCATTTCGCAGCTCTTCATAGACCTTTCTCCCCTTCTCCGTGATTTTACATGAGCCATCCTCGGTCTCTGTTATTAACCCTTTGTCTTTTAGATACGAGAAATGTTTCAGAAAATCATCATATGACAAGGAAGTGGCCTTTCGCCAGACGTAGGTGCGAAGTTGGAGTCTGCTGCCGTGATAGTACAGAAACTCGAGTATCTCGAATCTTATCTGAACCGCACTTTTCCGCATCCTGGGCACGCAGTAGCTCTCCTAAGATAATTGTAGAATAAGAAATGCAACTCCTTAAAAATATTCAGTTTTTGGTGAACACCATATGTGCATATTTTGGGTGAGAAGCCCTTTTAAAAGTGGAGTCCTAAAAGAGACTCAAGGAAAGGAGGAAAAAGGAAATGAGAACGGAGAGCAAAATGCTAATGGGCGCTTTGGCTGTGCTGCTTATTACAATGCCATTGATCGTTGGAGTCATGGCTACAGAAGATCAGTCTAATCCCTATGGCAACAAGATACTACAATGGATAGCGTTGCGACTGCAACAAATGAGGATGTGGATTGCCTGGTTCTTTAAAGGTGCAGAGAACACCGTGATCACAGGAACCGTGACAGCCCGGTCTAACAACATACTGATAGTGACGGACTCTAGTGGCAACAGGTTTAACATAGTTCTTCCGGGACGCTGGAACATTGACCAACAGATTGTTCCGCTTAGCAGCATTGATCAATATTTATCCGGAGAAGTATCTGTCAAAACTCTTAGCAGAACAGCAACAAACGAGAAGGGCGTAACAGTCACTATGCTCATCG
>CAYSEL010000124.1:0-4670 GCA_964430035.1 uncultured Candidatus Bathyarchaeia archaeon | reverse complement strand
GCCTATAATCTCAGAGGTTCTCTGCACTGGATGCGGCATATGCGTCAAGAAGTGCCCGTTTAAAGCAATAACAATCGTTAACCTTCCAGATGAACTACAGCATGAATGCATCCATAATTTCGGACCTAACACCTTCAAACTCTTCCGTCTCCCAACTCCTCTTCCTGGCGAAGTAGTTGGGCTGATCGGAAAAAACGGCATCGGAAAATCGACAGCGCTTAAGATTTTGTCTGGCGAGTTAAAATTGAACTTGGGAAATTTTGCGAATCCTCCTGACTGGGATGAGATTATACATTATTTTCGAAGCTCAGTTCTTCAAGCTTACTTCCAAAAAATTAGTGATGGAAAACTGAAAGTTGTTCATAAACCCCAGTATATCGACAAAATACCGAAGGTTGTAAGCGGAAAGGTTTCAGATCTGCTGGAAAGAATAGATGAAAAAGGCAGATTGGCTGAGATCTCCAAGGGTCTTCAACTCGACGTTATTCGGGATAGGCAAATTGATGTTCTAAGCGGGGGTGAACTGCAAAGGGTCGCAATTGCGGCGGCACTCTGCCGAGAGGCTGATGCTTACCTTTTTGATGAACCTTCCAGCTACCTAGACGTTAAGCAAAGGCTTGAAGCTGCTAAGGCTATCAGAAGTCTTAGAAAAGAAGGGAAGATGGTCGTTGTCGCTGAACATGACTTAGCTGTTCTAGATTATCTTTCAGACTACATCTGCGTCCTATATGGCGAGCCTGGTGTATACGGAATCGTGTCAAATATCCACGGTGTCAGAACAGGGATAAACATATACCTTGAAGGCTTTATCCCAGATGAGAACGTCCTATTTAGAAAGGGGCCGATAAGGTTCCGCATTAAGCCCCCCTCAACTGTTGAGTCAGTGAACACTTTCTTGCTGAAGTGGGGGGAGATGACGAAGACCTTTGAAGGGTTCGTGCTGAGGGTTGAGCCCGGTGAAGCGAGACAAGGAGAAGTCGTCGGGATTCTTGGACCAAACGGAATTGGAAAGACAACTTTTGTCAAGCTCCTCGCAGGTATGGAAAGACCGGATTCAGGCATCTCTCCAGTTGAGAATACATTAAGCGTAAGCTACAAGCCGCAGTACATTTCCTCAGACTTCGATGGGACTGTTGAGGAGCTTTTACGAAGCGTCGCCAAGGAAGAGTTCACGTCAAGCTGGTACCGGACCGAGATTATTCAGCCGCTTAACCTAGACTTCCTTATGGACCATTTCGTTAAAGATTTGAGTGGAGGTGAGCTTCAAAGGGTCGTCATTGGCGCTTGCCTCTCACGAAGGGCAAGCCTTTATCTTTTAGATGAGCCGAGCGCTTACCTTGATGTTGAGGAACGGTTAGCTATGGCGAAGACTGTTAGAAGGATTGTTGAGGAAAGGGGTGTTACAGCCTTCGTTGTCGAACATGATGTCATTGCACAGGACTTTCTTGCAGACCGTCTAATGATATTTAGTGGCGAACCTGGTGTCGAAGGTGTAGCTAGGACTCCGACAAGCTTGCTGAATGGAATGAATGAGTTTCTAAGGGAGATGGGGATAACCTTCCGCAGGGACCCGTCTACGAAACGTCCACGAGTAAACAAGGAGGGCTCAAAACTTGATAAGCATCAGAAGAGGGTCGGACAATACTATTATGCTTATTGACAACTTAAAAATGGGGGGAAGAAATTTTAACAGTAGTGACAAGTGCTCAGAGGGCACCTTTTTTCTCTGGAAAGGTTGAAAAGCAAAAAATGCTAATTAGGTTCTGACAATTGAGTATTAATATCTGGTAAAGGTGTAGAATGTTGAAAGAGATTAGAGCCCCCGTGGTCATCATCAACTTTAAGACCTATGTCGAAGGTACAGGGAAGAATGCGATTAAACTAGCCGAGGATGCTGAACGAACAAGCATTGAGACAGGGGTCTGCTTTGCAGTAGCTCCTCAATATGTCGATATACCATTAATCGCAAGTAAAGTTGACGTCCCGGTTTTTGCTCAGCACATTGACCCCATAACTCCGGGAAGCTACACCGGTCATGTTCTTCCAGAAGCAGTGAAAGAGGCAGGTGCAATAGGGACATTGATAAATCATTCGGAGAGGAGGCTTAAGTTGGCTGACATAGATGCGGCAGTCGCAAGGGCGCGCCAAGTTGGGTTGATGTCCCTAGTATGTACTAACAATACCCCTGTCAGCGTATCCGCAGCTGCCTTAAAGCCGGATATGATTGCTGTCGAACCCCCGGAGCTTATTGGAACAGGTATCTCTGTCTCGAAAGCGAAGCCTGAAGTCGTGACTGGCACGGTTGATTCAGTGAGAAAAGTTAACAAGGAAGTAATCATTCTCTGCGGAGCTGGCATAACTGACGGTGAAGACGTTGCGGCAGCTTTGAAACTGGGTACAGAAGGGGTCTTAGTTGCAAGTGGCATTGTCAAGGCGAAAGATCCGTACAAGGTCATGTTAGAATTTGCTCAAGCCATACTTAGGACAAAATAGCAAAATAGGGTCTGAAACATAACGGTACTAAATTATTGTGAGACGCATAGAAGTTTTGCAAGAAGAGACCCAAAACAAACTAGCCGCTATTAAAACACCTTCGAAGATTCTAAGCTGAACATTGCAAGGATGAATGTAAATTCATGTTGAAAAGTAAACTTGTCTTGGACAACCGTAATAATGTTATAAACTATTTAATGTTGAAAGACTACTGAGAATATGGGAAAGATGGGCTTTGCTGACTAAACTGAAGACAACAGTCGAAGCATGGATAAGATACGAAGCCAGCATAGCGCACAAAGCAGGGTTCAAACCAAACCACATCAGCCTCCTCAGCCTCACGTTTGGTTTAGCCTCAAGTTTTGCGTACTGGCTTGCTGGGTCAAGCATGCCGAATTTAGACTTCTACAGAATTTACCTTATTTCGGCATTTTTACTCTTGCTTCTCTCAGGGTTCTGTGACGCTTTAGACGGTGCCTTAGCAAGGCTCTATGGAGAGATAACAACTATGGGGGGTTTCCTAGATTCTTTGCTTGACCGCTACGTTGAGGCTACGCTTTTTTGCGGTCTAATGCTGAGCGGATTATGCGACACTTTCTGGGGACTTCTAGCGCTGGTCGGTTCTTTACTTACAAGTTATGCTAGGGCTAGGTCAGAGGCTGCGGATGTGTATATGGAGAAGGTCGGAATCTTCGAACGGGCTGAGAGACTCCTCCTCATATTAGTTGCTACTCTCCTCAACATCTTCTGGTTTGAAGCTCTACGCTACAGTGTAATCATACTTGCTTTTGCAACAAACTTCACAGTCCTGCAGCGCCTATACCATTTCTCGAAGATTGCAACGAAGAGATAAACTTAGGTTGAAGAGAAAGACCCGGCTCTTACTCCTCAGAATCTGCCGCGAGTTTTCCTCAGCTCCTTCGACCTAACTTTCACTATACCCCTATGAACAGCACATGAGATACAGTAGTAGTGAGTCGTTACAGGGCTTGAAAGATATGCGCCTTTTTGCCGAAGTTCCTTAAACAAGGTTGGATCGACGAATGAAAGCCTACGCGTAGTCTTCTTCGCCTTATCCCTTGGCACAAGTTCCCCGCATCCGCTGCACTGGACAACGCTGCTCTTCCCTTTCTGACCCTTCGAACGCCCTCTACTCTTCCTCTTGTTCGGCATATTATATCCGCGGCTCTAATTCTTATGGCGATACTAAGACAAAACACAAATATATTCTTATCCTATGCCTTAGGATGAGGCATGTTTGACATAATCACCGTCGGTCATTTCTCTATCGATTTCATACAGCTACCTAAAAGATGTGCGCCGAAGCCTACTCTAGGAGGCCCACCTACTTACGTCTCCATCGCGGCTAAGAACCTCAATGCAAGGGTATCAGTCATCTCGAATGTTGGGGAGGATTTCCCGCTGCGATACATCGAATGGTTGAAGAGAAACAGTATTGATCTATCCGGTCTCCGAGTCGTCAAGGAAGCGTCAACTACAAGTTTCCTACTGAACTATGGGAAGAATGGTAGGCGGCAACTCATCCTTAAGCGTAAAGGACCATTTATAAAGATTGAGGATGTTCCGGATCTACTTGAAACAAAGGCAGTTCATATCTCGCCAATAGCTAATGAGATTTCACGTGAAGCCATACTGAAACTTAAGGGGCAAGCTGGAATAGTCTCTCTGGACCCTCAAGGTTTTCTAAGACGTTTCAACGACGACGGCACTGTATACTTAGGAGGAGCATTAGATTCTGAGATCCTTTCCGGAAGTGACATATTCAAAGCTTCGCGGGATGAGATTGAGGCAGCCACGGGAACAATGGACTTGAAGAAATCTATGAGGAAGATACATGAACGTGGCGCGGAGATTGTCATCGTGACGATGGGTGGGAAAGGCGCCCTCCTGTCAATAGACAATAAAACTTACATGGTTCCCGCAGCGAAATCCAGAGCGGTCGTTGATACAACTGGTTCAGGAGATGTCTTCATAGGCGCCTTTCTAGCCGAGTATACAAAGGGGAAAGATGTCCTATGGTGCGCATCCGTTGGATCCGCAGCCGCGTCCTTCATTATAGAAAAGATTGGTCCAAAAGGATTTGGCTCAGAGAAAGAGGTCTACAAACGAGCAGTCGAGGTTCAAGAAGGAATAAGCGCTCTGCAGAATACAGAAAG
>CAYSEL010000123.1:0-3448 GCA_964430035.1 uncultured Candidatus Bathyarchaeia archaeon | reverse complement strand
GAGACGAATTGGGAGCTCACATCACCGCGAATCGTCGTCTCACCCCCTCTTATACCCCCGCCAAATACAATTAAAGGCGGACGCCCATCCCCTCGTGCAGAATAACAGCGTACGCCGATCTGGCTTAAAGCGTCCAAAATTGGCCCCATCGGTCTTCTACGGAGACTGGACCCGCCTGTCAGAACTGAGATCCCGTCTGCCAATGCGCAGATTGGAGTAATGAAACGGATTGTTGAAGCTGAATCTCTACAGTTTATGATATCCTCAGGTGTGACTGGCTTAGATCTTCCTTCCACATGAAATTTGTCCTCGCCATCCATCTTTATCTCAGCGCCAAGCATTCGGCATGCATCTATCGTAGCTAAAGTATCGTCGCAGATAAGCGGCTTCTCTATTACTGATAATCCTTCTGAAATGGTAGCTGCTATGAAGGCTCTATGCGTAATAGATTTCGAGGGAGGAGCCTTAACTTTCCCATGAAGACTTGCTGTTTCTTTAACGATGAGGTCAACCAAGGCTGCTACACCAAAACTTTGGCTTTATCACTATTGATTTGAGTTTGAATTATTTCTCCGCCGTAGGCTTCCCAAACATTTCTAACTTCGCTCACTTTTTCCCGGGGAACTACCGCTGCCACCGCGGGTCCTTTACCTGAAAGTCCGGCTGCTAGCGCTCCTGCAGCTATAGCGTCCATGGCAATATTCGTATTGTGTCCTAAAGCTGCGGCGTAGATAAGACCGTTCAGAGTCATCGCTTGCCAGTAATCGCCTTGAAGAGCTAAGTTGTGAATCGCTTTCACATGGTTTGCTATGAGCTTCATCCTATCAACGTTTGATTCTGAAGTGTAGGCTTTTTCTTTCGGCACGTGAATAAGAACGGGGTATCTTTCTTCAGGAACGAAGCGTCTCAAAATCTTCCTGTCATAATTATCAGTTACAACGATGTTGCCAAAATAAGAAGCACATGCGTCATCAAAAGCACCAGTAACCGTGACCTTCGCATCAACGGCTGCATCAACACCGAGATTTATAGCCTCTAAATCCTCAATCTCTCTACCTAAAGCATGGAGAACAGCAAGTGTGACCGCGTTTGCTGCAGCGCTACTGCTCTTGAGACCCCGAGCTATGGGGATGTCCGACCTCGTCTCAACATAGGCGCCGTATTTATCTTCTAAACCAAAGCGTCTTAAAACACGGTTGACAACCTTTTCAATCAAGACTGGGCTCTCCTCAGGGTCTGAGAGGATACGGCCTTGTATTCGTCTTGGCTCGTTAGTCAGTTCTACTGAGGCTTCAGTCTTTAAGCTAACACCTAACGCTGCTCCGAAACCGCAGGATATTGCATTAACAATTGTTACGGCACCATACGCTACTGCTTTTCCTTTAAGAGCCATTTTAAGCCTCACTCACAGTCTTTCCGGCCTCTCTCAGCCTCTCCATAGCTACTCTAAACATCAAGTCTACTGGAGCTTCCATGCCACTCCATATCTCAAACGAGGCTGCACCTTGATGGATGAGCATAGCTAAACCGTCAACAGTTTTTGCTCCGACTATTCTCGCTTCCCTAAGCAACCTTGTCTCGATAGGGTCGTAGACTAGATCGAATACAACTAAATGCGGCTTCAATAAGCTTGAGGGAACGGGAGTCTCGTCTGCATTTTTCATCCCAACTGAAGTTGCGTTGATAAGTATGTCCGCGTCGCTTAACTCCCTCTTTAAAGCTTCATTATTAAGTTCCGCAGCTACTATTCGTGATGTAATTCCTGAACTTTCACTCAAATCTTTCCTAAGCCTCTCAGCCTTTTCCAGCGTCCTATTGAGGATGACCAGTTCTTTCGTCATCCTCGCCAAAGTAAAAGAGATAGACCTTGAGGAGCCTCCGGCACCCAGAATCACAACCTTTTTGCCAGTTGGGTCCACACCATAATATCTCAAGGCATTTACAGCGCCTGCCCCATCCGTCGTGTATCCAATTAATTTTCCATCCCTATTTAGGATTGTATTCACTGAACCAACGTTTTTCGCGGTTTCATCTAGCACATCAAGGTATTGAATGACCTCAGTTTTATGCGGCATCGTCACGTTTACTCCATAGATTCCAAGACCTCGAACACCCGAAATCGCGTCCCTTAAACCTTCCTTTTTAACAGTGAAGGCTACATAGATGTAGTCTAAGCCAAGATACTCGAAGACAGCATTGTGTATTAAGGGGCTTAAAGAATGTTCTACAGGGTCGCCTATTAACGTGCATACCTTTGTCTTTCCAGAAACCTTCATTCGAGAACACCTAATTTTCTGTACAACCTTCTTAATTCGGCTATTGATATCTGGCCGGAAGCCGTCTCCAATTCTCCTCTAAGCGCGGCATAAGTGAAAAAAGCGCCGTAGAGAGGTGAAAGAATACGGGACAAAATTCCTGTTCTGCCCATCGCGAAACACACAATCTTTGTAACATGGCTCATTTTCTTGGTAAGTTCCAAGCATCGAATATTGTCTGAAATATCATTTGCAGTTGTGATGAACTTGCAGACCTCCGCACCAGCATCAACCTGCAATTTAACAATTTGCTCCATCTCAGCCTCCGCCGGGGTCTTCTCAAGATCATGAAAGGAGACAATGGGCTTAGCACTTTTTTCCCTCAATTTTTGGATGGTACCTCTAAGATCCGCTGTTGTCAACTCGATATCGATGTATTCGAACCCTGCTTCAGCCGCTTTTATAAGAGTTTGAACCCTAAAATCCTCTCTTTGATTGCGCCGCCCTCCTTGCTCAAGCTGCCTATTCGTAGCGATCAATGGAACAGAGGCTTGGTCAACTATCTTTCCAAAAATATCCGACGCTTTTAGATTCTTAAACTTTAGAAAGTCCAAACGGACCTCGATTAGGTCTGCTCCCATATCCTCAGCTCTATGGATCATAGAGACCAAATTAGAAAAATTCTTCGCAGGTAGAGAGACACAGATACGAGGCTTCATCTCTCAATCACTCTCTCTTCCTTCACAAGGGTCCCGAAATGCCTTCCCCCTTCTTCAAGGTGGACCAGAATAGCCTCGCCTACATTCAAATCTTTAACTGATTTGCTGCCCTCCTCAGTCACTAACCTTATTGTTTCCGCGTTCTGCAGTATCGTCCTGGCTCTCCTACCCTCACATTCCGCTTCAATAAGTATGAGGGGTCTCCACTCAATCTTGACACGGCAAATATTTGTAGATCTACTTCTTCCATGCTGATCTACTATGAGAACTTCATCTCCAGCCTTTAGTTCAGAAAGGTATCTAGTCTTGCCGCCCGGGGCCAGAACATATAACGCGATTGACCCAGCGTTCACTCTGAATGGACGCGAAGCCACAAACTGGGTCTCGTGCACCTCAGCCTCTACGAGAAAGAGTCCTGAGGATTGGCATCCGACAAGCATGCCTTCTCCCTCCGTCATTAAGTCACATGTATCT
>CAYSEL010000122.1:0-3317 GCA_964430035.1 uncultured Candidatus Bathyarchaeia archaeon | reverse complement strand
GCACAAAGGAGGCCGAGGGTAGGGCTAAAAAGCTAACCTACAATTGAACGCCACGAAATATTTGGAGATGTGAGATTTTGAAGCTTAACATAGGCAAAACGACAATCGAGCTCACGAAGGGGGACATAACAGATCTCGCAGTTGACGCCATAGTAAATGCAGCAAATGAATCTCTAAAACTTGGAGGAGGAGTCGCAGGGGCAATAAGAAGGAAAGGAGGACCCCAAATCCAACAAGAATGTGACAGAATCATAGCTGAAAGAGGAAAAATTCCAACCGGTGAAGCCGCAATCACGAGTGGAGGCAAGCTCAAAGCTAGATACGTAATACATGCCGTTGGGCCAGTATACGGTGAAGGAGATGAAGAGAGGAAACTGGCAAACGCGACGATAAACAGCCTAAAACTTGCAGAGCAGCATGGCTTAAGAAGCATAGCCTTACCTGCGATATCAACAGGCTACTTCGGCCTCCCTAAGAGTATATGCGCTGAAACTATGCTTTCAGCAGCGGCCTCCTATATAAGAAGCGGAACAAACCTGAAAAAAATTATCTTCTGTCTTTATGATGACGAGACTTTAAGCATCTTTGAAGAGGCTTTACGCAGAATTTCACCAGAAAAGTGACTGACAAAATCTTCAAGTTGATGAATTATTTCGGCGTCTCTTCGACTCCTGTAAGAATGACGCTTCATGTTCTAAGCCGAGCTCTAAGATCTTCTCAGGTCGAAGTATGCCCATCTCGTCCCATCCTCTGCATTCGTAGTATTGAGCCAGAAGCTCACCGAGCGGAGGCAAGTTATATGCGGAGCCGCCTTTACCTCTTCTGTGAGTCAATATTCTAGGCGGCAAAACATCGTCCTTACGTGACAAACCTTCACGGATATTGTAAAGCCTTTTGAGATTGTAGATCCGTTCGCCAGTTCGCATGAAATCTTCAAGGCTCATATCCATTCCCGTAACCCAATTTAGCCAGTCAACAAGCTGCGGAGGCTCAACGCCGCCGAAGAGGATGAACTTGCAGACTTTTAGGGAGTCCATCATACACATCAAGTTTTGTGCTTTAACGACAAGTTCGCCCTTTCCTTCTACACCGTGGCGATCTTGAATCGTCCAGTACCCGAAACTCTTGAGAATAACGTTCCTCTCAAATATGTGGCTTAGACTCTGAAGGTGACATGCACCACGGTTCGAGACAGCGTAGGAGAGCCCTTGACTATAATATGCTCTAGGATCATGGGCTGGAAGCTCTAAACCTTTAACGTGGATTGCAAACTCGATAGATAATCCGCCGATCTTCTCAGACGCTCTCTTCACACCTTCTCCAAGCAGCCATCCTAACCCTTCACGCCTACCAATCTTATGAATCAGCTCTATCAATGCATCTGGATTACCCCAAGTGAGCGGATTACCTTCAGTCTCATCAACCGTTATCAGCCCCCTCTCGTAGGCCTCCATAGCGAAGGCTATCGCGGCACCAGTTGAGATGGTGTCAAGACCGTAACGATTGCAGAGATCATTTGCTTTAGCCAAAGCTTCGAGGTCGTCAACTAAACAGTTAGAGCCCAACATTGCAAGGGTTTCATATTCCGGTCCAGCTCCATCAACCTTCCCGTACTTGGCGCTATCGAATTTAACTTCCCTACCGCAACCAATTATGCAGCCCCTACAGTAGTATCTCCCGCTTAGAATGGTCTTTGCCATCGTCTGACCTGATATCTTCTCGGCGCCATCCTCCCATGATCCTAACTGCCAGTTTTTGATGGGCAGATCACCTAAATATTCCATTGCAGTCATGCCGCCGCTTGTTCCGTAGTCATGCATATTCCTAGCTTTATCCAATATGCTGGGCGCTAACTCCTTCACAGACCTCTCCAAAGCTTCAGAGTTTGCGACTTCAATCTCTTTGGTCCCACGGACAACAATCGCCTTCAGATTTTTCGAACCCATAACAGCGCCTAACCCGCACCTAGCAGCCGCTCTTCCATGCTTCCCATCATTTATGATCGCCGCAATCCTAGCCAACTTCTCTCCTGCAGGACCTATACACGCAACCACAGCTCTTTTGTCAGTCTCGTTTTTGACTATGTCTTCAACGCTATAGGTATCGAGGCCCCAGAGGTGATCCGCACTTCTCAACTCTGCTTGACCCTCATTAATCCAGAGATAAGTAGGCTTGGAAGCCCTTCCCCTAATCATTATTCCGTCAAACCCAGCTTTCTTAAGCTCGGAGCCCCAACTTCCACCCGAGTCGCTTTCGCCATAGATCCCAGTTAAAGGCGACTTCGAGATTACTTCATAACGGCTTGAAAGAGGAACCTTAGTTCCAGTCAATGGTCCAGTCATAAAAATGAGAATATTCTCCGGACCAAGTGGATCAGTCGCTGGACCTGTCCCCTCAAAGAGATACTTTGCTCCTAAACCGCTTCCTCCAATAAACCTTTTAAGCAGAAACTCCTCCGGCTCTTTTTCACTCATCTTTCCGCTTGTAAGGTCAACATATAAAATTCTTTTAACATATCCACCAAGCAAACCAGCCACCAACCGTTATTCATGAATACCAGCACACTTTGAACATTCGCTTCACACCTTCAAAGACTAGAACTGGACGCTTCCGCTAAATTAATTCTTGGTACTAATATAAAGTGTACTTAAAAAAATTAAAAGTATTAAAAACTTGAATAGTAAAGAACATTAAAAATGGTTTGCAGGCTTGGCGCAAGTCAATTCCAAACTTTTTTCTTAGGAGGTGATCCGGCCGCAGGTTCCCCTACGGCCACCTTGTTACGACTTCTCCCTCCTTGCGGAATCTAGATTCGACATAGTCCTTTCGGGCTACGTCTCATCTAGACCCCACTCGGATGGAGCGACGGGCGGTGTGTGCAAGGAGCGGGGACGTATTCACCGCGCGCTGATGACGCGCGATTACTAGGGATTCCACGATTCATGAGGGCGGGTTGCAGCCCTCAATCCCAACTGAGGCATGGTTTAGGGATTACCTTCCCCTTTCGGGGTTGGAACCCATTGTCCATGCCATTGCAGCTCGCGTGTGGCCTAGGAGATTCGGGGCATACTGACCTGCCGTGGCCCACTCCTTCCTCCACCTTATCGGTGGCGGTCCCTCTAGTGTGCCCGGCCTCCTTCCGGAGTGCCGCTGGCAACAAGAGGCGTGGGTCTCGTTCGTTGCCTGACTTAACAGGACACCTCACGGCACGAACTGGCGACGGCCATGCGCCTCCTCTCAGCTTGTCTGGCAAGACCTTTAATCTGGCCTTCAACCTGCTGTCTTCCCCGGTAAGTTTCCCGGCGTTGACTCCAATT
>CAYSEL010000121.1:0-7350 GCA_964430035.1 uncultured Candidatus Bathyarchaeia archaeon | reverse complement strand
CTTATATACTCCTCAATCAAACTCGGTATAACGGGAAGGAACTTTAATGAGCAAGAGGAAGAAATTTGCGTCTGGAATTGAAGAAGAAATAGAATTGTGCAAATTAAAAATGCAAGATAAAGAGAGATGCATGAATCCATGGAACGGCAAATGCAACAGCACGGAAATAGCGCTTTACATAATGTTTAAGGGCAAACGGCTACCAATATGCAGAGAATGCTGGGAAGAAATCTCATCCAAAAATATTGAGTGGGAGTATGATTAAATGTCAGGCGATATTGAGTCTCTGGATGGAGTCGGCCCTTCAACGGCTTCCAAGCTTAGATCTGCGGGCTATGCAACAATAGAAGCAATTGCAGTCACTCCTCCACGCGAAATTATGGAGAAGACCGGCATAGGCTTCAACACAATACTAAAGGTTCAAGAGATTGCTAGACAGATGTTAACATCCGAGTTCAAAACAGCCCAAGAGTTTTATGAGAGAAGGAAAACAATGAAGAAGTGCACAACTGGAAGCAAGAAGTTGGATGAGATACTTGGCGGAGGCATCGAAACCCAAGCAGTGACCGAGCTGATAGGCGAGTACGGTTCTGGAAAAACTCAGCTTTGCTTAACGCTCTCCGTCACAGCGCAGATCCCACCTGAACAGGGGGGATTGGGAGGGAACGTTGCGTTCATAGATACTGAAGGCACATTCTTTCCTGACCGTGTGTACCAGATTGCCACAGCAAGAGGAATGGATCCATCCATTGTGGCAAGCAGGGTCTTCGTTGCAAGGGCGTACAACAGTAGCCACCAATGCCTACTGATTGATAGGCTCTTTTCATTCTGCCCTGAGAATAACGTTAAAATCGTCATCATAGACAGCATGATAAGCCACTTCAGGGGGGAATATCTTGGACGGGAAAACCTTGCCGAACGCCAACAAAAACTGAATCAATACTTACATAAGATTTTGAGGCTTTCTGAAGCCTATAACATCGCAGTCGTTATTACGAATCAGGTTCAAGCAAATCCCGCAGCATTCTTCGGCGACCCAAATAAGCCGGCTGGAGGAAACATAATGGCCCACGCCTGCACGCATAGGGTTTATTTAAGAAAGGGGTCAAAAGGGGTCAGAATAGCAAGGGTTATTGACAGCCCCTACTTGCCGGAGAAACCAGCTAGATTTATGATCACGGATAAGGGTGTAGAAGATTCTGAGGAAGATGTTGTTGAAGAAGAATCAGATCTCAGTCCACTCTGATGATGTTATAACCCGAGGCTTTTCGAAGCCTATTCATCACAGCCAACCCTAAACCCTTCTCCGGTACACCCTCGGCAATTATTACGTCAACATCCTCTTCGTCAAATTCGCGGAGCATTTTAAAAAGGTTTCGGGCCACTTTTGTCAGGTCTTCCCTGCTTCCAAGCGATTTGACGGAGTCTGCACTGTAACTATGCATGCTTTCATCGGTAGATAGAACCCCAACCCTCATCCCAACTCCCTTATAATAGTCCGTTAATTCCCGGATCTTTCTGATCGAAGCATTTAACTCTCCCTCCACAACGATGAGCTTGGCTCTAGGTGCGTAATGCCTATGCCGCATACCCGGAGAACGCGCCTCAGCAAGGTGGGAACCTTCAAATGCTAAGGCAACAGGATGTAATTCAACAATGTCAAGAACCCTTCTTAACTCCTCAAAAGATACGCCGCCAGGCCTTAAAATCTGTGGCGGATCAGTTGTCAAGTCAAGAACTGTCGATTCAACGCCGACTCTTGTCTGACCACCATCTAAGATCATATCTATCCTCCCATCCAAATCCTGATGAACATGCTCAGCTCTGGTGGGGCTCGGGCGACCTGCAAGGTTGGCGCTTGGAGCAGCTACGGGAACACCAGACTCTCGAATCAAGGCTAAGGCGATTTTTGAGTCAGGCATACGGATGGCAATTGTTTCCAAACCTCCGGTTGTCAATTTAGGCACAATCTTTGACGCCTTCAAAATTAGAGTTAGGGGACCAGGCCAAAAAAGACTCATAAGCCTCTCAGCAGATTCCGGAACCCTTTCTGAAAGCTTAGAGACTATATTCCTATCGGCAACATGCACTATTATCGGGTTATCGAAAGGTCTATTTTTCGCGATATAGATCCCTTCTACAGCCTTTTGATTTAGGGCGTCCGCTCCTAAACCGTACACAGTCTCCGTTGGGAAGGCGACCAAGCCTCCCCTTCGGATTACTTCTGCTGCAGCCTTAATCTTTTCTGGCTCTGGCTCTTCACTGTTCACTTTAAGTATGATTGTCTTCTTCATTTGTCATCACTCTGCCTAAATCCAGCTGGGCGCCCTTGAAAGCCTCGTAAGCGCTTCGGTGCTCCATCTATTTTATTGAAAGCTTGCCTCTGAGAAAACCTTTATCCTTCTTGTGACTTTAAAGTCTTCTCATCAGGAGATGTCTGCTATGTCGTCCCAGAAGAGTCAACCTAAAGGGGACGCCTTCGCCTTCCTCCCAAAGCATAAAAGCCTAACCGCAATTTTGGCAGACCAGAATTTAGCCGCGTTAGGAGATGCTTATGTTAACTTTCTCTATTCCCTAATTCTTTCAAAGAAGATGGGAAAGCCTGTGGGCGAGAAGGTGAACAGCACCGTACTCGCCTCAGCGCTCAGGATGGCGGATTTACGCAAATTCTTATCATCCAGGACTGATAGGCATAAGCAGGCAGATGCTGCCGAGGCTCTAATTGTATACGGTTGGTTAGTGGGAGCTGTATCTTTTGACCAAGCGATCCGTATCATGGAGAAGGAAGAGTCTGAGATTGAAGCTTTTAATGCGCTTCTCCGGGCGATCTTAAAGAATTTGAAAGAAGCCGAGGGAAAGATTTAATATTCATTCAAAGCCTACGTAATAAAGTATGAAACAGGGGGTTAGGAAACCGTTTGAGTGAGCTTATTCCTCCAATCGTATACCAAGTCGGTGTTGGCGGTTTCCTAGGCTTTATTGTTGGCTACGCAATTAAGAAGTTAACTAAACTCATAGCAGTATTGGTTGGAGTCTTTGCCCTATTACTCCTTTATCTAGGTTATGAAGGCGTGATCAGCATCAATTATGACAAACTTGTAGAGGTGCTTGAAAGATTGATTGGTCTTGCGAGCCAAACACCCGCCATTATAGCGCCAATAATTGCCAGTCTACCTTTCGCCGGAAGCTTCTTGATTGGCATAGCCCTAGGGTTAAAAATAGGTTAAAAATCAGCTTCCACCGAACCCTTTCTTCCAGTCTTCCAATGCTTTTTTAAAGTTTTCGTTTAATTTCCTTCCTCTTTGCAAGATTTTTTCCGTGGCTTCTCTAAGCGCTTTTTCCGGGTCTTTGCCTTTTTTAGTCTTGATAAAGATTACGGGGTTCGAGACAAGTGGGTGTTTAATGTCATAAGCTGCGAATTCAATGTCCTCATCTTCAAGAATAACCGACCCCAAAAGGTTACAGAGAGTGTGCCCTTCACCTTCAATCTCAATCTCCAGCTCATCTGAAGTCTTCTTCAAAATTTTTAACTGCAAATCTTTTCTTCACCTCTCACAAGATTCCTATCCCATAGTCTGAAGATATTTTACGTTTCTCAACATTGCCACAAGTCATGCACCTTAAAATCTTTACGTTTAGAAACAGCGGGTTTCCACATTGGGAACACGATGCGTGGATTACGCCGAGATTATCACCTTTAGTTGTCAAATGGTAAATCTTATTCTTGTTGCTCACGACCTTGGCACGGACAATGTCTCCAACCTTGAAGGCATCAAAAATGTCTTCTGTGTACTTGTAGCTTACGTCTGAGACGTGTATTACACCTGTAAAAAATCCGTATGCGGATTTTTTACCTTCTTTCATAATGCGAAGCATAGCCATTGAACTTTGCATGTTTATGATATTTCCTATAACTATGTTTCCTATCCTTGGAATGTTCTGGTTGCGGGCTAAGGGATAGACTGAGATCTTTCTTGTTGCAAGGTCTATTAAGACATATCCAGTACTGTTTGAGCGTATCATACCATCTTCCACGTAAGTCCCGGAATTTGGTATAAACTCTTCAATGACACCCAATTTTTCTCCCGGAACGACGAACTGCCCGCTTTTTCTATTCCCATTCATGAAGCGTATACATCTCTTAATGTCTGGTTCGCAGATTAATCGTAAAGTAACGACTAGATGCTTAAATATTAGCTTTGCTCTTTAATGGGCTTTCCTTAAAACTCTGTAGAGATCAGCCTTGACAATGTATCTATCTTTCCTGTGGAAACTGTAAGTTCTTTGTATAGCTATGTCTATTTCGTAAACCTTGTCTATTTGACCGCCAATTTGAGGAACCGTAAACCTAAGAAATTCTCTAACCGACTTGCTCCGCTTATGCAGAGAGTAGACGACGTCCGAAATTTCCAAAGCCTTCTTCAAAAAATGGATGTCTGCCCCTCTTCTCCATGCTCCGAAAGGAGGATTCATAAGCGCTGTGTCGAAATGCCCCACAATACAGTCGATATCGCTGGCGACGAGATTGACTTTCGCAGAAACCCTTTCAGCATTCACCTTAGCAGTTTCTATTGCCTCTTTATCGATATCGACGCCTACAACCATCTCAGCCCCAAGTAGAGATGCTGCAATGGCTAGAATGCCAGAGCCGCAACCGAGGTCAACGACGTTCTTATGGCGAATATCATTATTTAAGGAAGCTAAATAAGCCATTTCAGCTGCGCTTTCCGCATCCAACGTGTAACTTTCCCACTTCAGCCTCGGCTTCGGGATTGGAGCAATCTTGGAAAGAAGAATCCCCAACTGTTTCTTCTTTATCAGCATGGATCTTTTCACTCTTAAATCTCTTAACTAACTGATTTCAGAGAACCCCTCTCCGAAGCAGGTCATCCCAAGTATTCTTTCCAATTACGATGTAAGTCTCTTGAAGCGTGAGGATGGGTTTATTGAATGGTGAAGGCTCATCTAATGAGAGACGGGGGCATGCAGTGTTAACATAAGCATCTATTGTTGGAAACTGCATCAAAGCTTGCGGAGTTATCTCGCGGAGACCTAACAATACTGCTGCCTTTCCGCTCTTCTCTAGGGCTTCTTTGATTTCAAAGGCGGCTTCAAGGTTTCTCTGTCCGGGCTTCAACCCTATTATGACACCGAAATTCTTTGCTTTCATTGCTGAGCTAATATCTGCCCATCGCCTCTTCAATACCTTTTCGGCTTCATCATCCAAGATGTAGGCTCTATCCTCGAATGGATCAGCTACTATTGTAGGTTTCATAGTTGCAAGCCAAAGTCCAATTGCATGGAATCTTCCGCCCCCAATGAAGAGGAAGGCTTCAACCTTATCAGAAATCGACTTGGCGCCGCTGTAGTCGCAGCCTAAAACTTGCCCCGGGTATTTTGTGCGCCCCGTTTTCCCAACATACACGGTTTTTCCCGTCTCACATAGAATATTCTTAACTTCATCAATTTTGTCAATGTGTTGAACAGTCGTTGCCAGACCGATTCTGCTCCAAGGTCTAAGATATTTGAGCGCTTTCTTTACAGCCGCTTCAACATCTACATCAGCCCTGGCTTCGAGATAGACTATAGGCAAACGAGTTACCCTATCATCAACCAATACGGTGTGTCCATAATGAACTATAAGGTCCACCCCGAGACTTTCAGCCTCAAGAAGAGGTAAATCACATGCACCGTAGCAAGGGTCACCTGAGACTATGGCAGTAGCCCCAGAATCCTCAATAATGGCGGCCAATCGCGGTCCTTCAGGTTTAAGGCCTTCAGGCAGCTGGAGAAGAACCCTTTTGGCACCATGCCGGATTATCTCTTCACGCAATAAGTCCTCTTCAAGCTTGAAACTAAATCTTTTTCTCTTCATTATTTATTCACTTTGTAAAAGCGAGTTACGGCTTCTACTTCAAAGATAAGTTGGGCTTCACTTAAACATTTTTAAAGATAAGAAAATTGACTCCAAAAATGGATTTCAAATTCATAACTACTATATAGAACCGAGAAACATCAGATTATTGTTGAGAACTATGGGAGAGCGTTCAAGACTAGAAATCTACCTAGAGATTATGCAGGGAATTCAGAAAAAAGAATGTATTGCAAGTCTGGGAAAGATTGTCAACTTGCCTCCCAGCAATCTCAAAAGACACCTAATCTTTCTTGAATCGCAAGGGTTCATTAAGACTGCGAGATTAAGGGACAAAAAGCTTATTTACGAATTGACAGAGAAAGGGCTTGAGGTGCTCTCGGCATTTGAGAAATTAACTCATCATACCTTTCCAGTACAGATAGTCAATGCTAGTGCAAACAGTTAAGACATGTAAAAGAAATTCCGATTCACTTCAACTCTTTCAAAACTTTCGTATATTTTTGCGCACTTGAGTAGGTGTTACTTTCGTCCCCTAGAAGTGTCACCGCCGCTGTCTCATGACTGAACACTGAGAAGTAATGGTCCCATAAACTCGTATATCATCCAAGAATTATTATGAGAAAGAGTTAATCGCCTATGTGACGGTTTTAAGCGTTACTTTGAATCTTCCAATGGAATGTCGAGATCAGGGTCTTCACGCAAACCTCTGCCAGTAGCCTTTTCCAGCAATATGCGCTGTTCAACCATTGCGACCAGTTTACGGGTAGACGCGACAACATCCGGATTGACTGATATGCTGTCAATTCCACTTCGAACTAGGAACTCTGTGAATTCAGGATAGACGCTTGGCGCTTGTCCGCATATACTTACGGTCTTTCCATCGCGGTGAGCCAGTTTTATGAGTAATCTTATCGCACGTTTCACAGCGAGATTTCTCTCATCGAAGAGATGGGCAACATTTTCGTTGTCACGGTCACATCCGAGAATCGTCATCGTTAAATCGTTACTTCCAATACTGTAGCCGTCAACATACTTGTTAAACTTGTCTGCAATCAAGCAGTTGCTCGGTATCTCAGCCATCAACCAAACTTTAAAGTCAGGACCCCTCTTCAGCCCTTGCTCTTCAAAAATCTGATTAATTCTCTCCATCTCTTCAGGTAATCTGCAGAATGGAACCATCACCCATAGATTCTTAAGACCGAATTCTTCACGGACTTTTTTCACTGCTTGAACCTCTAATTTGAATGCCTCTACGTATTTGGGGTCATAGTATCTTGAAGCCCCTCTCCAACCCATGAGAGCCGACGGTTCAACTGGTTCGTACTTCTCTCCGCCCTTGAGTTCCCTATATTCAGACGATTTGAAGTCGCTGAAACGCATGACTACGGGTCGAGGATAGAATGCTGCGCATATCTTACGGAAGGCTTCAGCAAGTCCATCAACAACCTTTTCAGGATGACCGGTCTCAATTAGGT
>CAYSEL010000120.1:0-8410 GCA_964430035.1 uncultured Candidatus Bathyarchaeia archaeon | reverse complement strand
TTATTATGGCTTCTTCGTCTTGGAGGGCTTCTTTAGCGAATTCTTCGTTGTAAAAGTCTAGGTCGGTCTTTCCGACCGCCTCGGACGGGTCTCTCAGTCCCATGCGTCGGGCGTGAGCCCTATTCACACGGGTGAAGCGGGAGGAAGCATCCTTGAAGTATATGGCGTCCGGAATATTATCCATCAAAGCGTAAAGCATATCACGTTCAAGAGCAAGCTCCTCCTCAATCTTTGCGCGTTCAGCAAAAATCCTGGCAAATCTAACCATAGTTGATATATATTGTGCGACACATATTGCCATTGTTGCTAAATGTTCAGTTCTCTCCATTGAATCTATAACTACAACACCAATGACCTTGGAATTCTGCATTAACGGCGTTAGAATTGCTGTTCGATTCTCCCAATCCGTTAATTTTCCTGGCAACACAATTGAGAATTTCGGAAGTATTTCTTTTATCACGTCTAAGAATCTTGCTTCAACGGTTTTTCTTTGAATCACGACTTTAGAGAACATGATTGACTTACGGTAGTTGAAACTGTAGATTTCTAATGATCGACACCTCATCCTTTTCTTTCCAGAGATCACGTTAAGGGGCAGAGAAGTCCCAAAAACTCTAAGATTCAACCCGTCTTCTGTCAATAGTAAGATGGATATATTAAGCTGATTTCGCATCCTCCTAAATTCTTCTATCACTCTATCATAGATCTTGGGTTCCTCAAGCAAATTGCTTATCTTAACAAACACATCTTTTATTAAAAATACTAATCTGAGAGGATCAGTTGATTGCGTCTCAATTTGTTTTGGCGTCATCGCCAATTTTTTGCACCTTAAGAAGAGGTCAGCATCTTAATTATTATTATGAACTTCGCCTCAGTCTTGCTAAAAGTCTTATGGACTAGTCATACGATTCAGCAATAAATAGTAATGCTATAAATTTTAAGAACTACATCTGGGTGATGTAAGGCTACTTTAATTCATACATTGATAACATTTAATTAACAGCGGTAGGAATTCGATTAGAAAGAGAGAGTCTGAATGAAGCAGTTAATCCACAATGGAGTCCTAATCCCACAATATGATTACAAACATCTTCATCTGTTAGTTAAGGGCGTAAAAGTCGAGTTGACCCCCAAGCAAGAAGAGATGGCTCTTAGTTGGGTCAAGAAACTTGGCACCAAATATGTTAAGGATAAGATTTTTGCTAGAAACTTTTTTAAGGATTTTTGTGAGGAATTGAAAATTGATAAGAAGATCAGCCTTAATGATATTGATTTTACGCCCATCATAGAGTATATTGAGCATGAAAGAGCTTTAAAGCTTAGCCTTTCACAGGAAGAAAAGAGAAAGTTATCGGAAGAGCGTAGATTACGCAGTGAAGCAGAAAGAGAAAGGTACGGTTATGCAATAGTCGATGGCTTAAGAATTGAGATTAGCAATTATAGAGTTGAGCCTTCATGTATATTTTTAGGTCGTGGAAAGCATCCTTTACGTGGAAGGTGGAAAGAAGGACCGAAAGAAGAGAACATAGAGCTAAACCTTTCACCGGATGCTCCGAAACCTCCTGGAAACTGGAAGGGCATTGTTTGGCAACCTGAATCTTTGTGGATTGCAAGATGGCGGGACAAACTCTTAGGAAAGATGAAGTATGTATGGATTTCCGAGAATAGTATCATCAAACAAAAAAGGGATATTGAAAAGTTCGAAAAGGCTAGAGAACTAAGACGCAATCTTCCGCTGGTTAAGAGACACATATGGAACAATCTAGTTTCAGAAGATTTGAGACGGAGAAAGATTGCAACTGTCTGCTTTCTCATCGACCTTCTGAAGATTAGAGTTGGGGATGAGAAAGACCCAGATGAAGCTGATACTGTGGGCGCTTCAACCCTTAGGCCAGAGCACATCACCTTTAACGGGGCAAATGAAGCCATCTTCAACTTTTTGGGGAAAGACTCTGTGCCGCATATCTTCAGGGTGAAACTTCCAGGCATAGTGATCGAAAACTTGAAAGAATTCTGTAGTAATGCAGAGTCAACTATATTTAGCGGTGTAGATTCTAGATGCGTAACCGAGTTCCTCAGCGAAGTAATGAAGGGACTCTCCGCTAAAGTCTTCCGAACATGCTACGCCTCCGCAACTGTTGAAGAGAAGCTTAAGAGTTGCCCTGTGAAAGTTGAGACTCCGCATTACATTAAAAAGTATTATGCCACTATAGCAAACCTTGAGGCTGCAAAAGTCTGTAATCATAAACGCACAATCCCTAAAAGTTGGAGAACTTCCCTCCAAAAGAGGATATTTCATTTTAAAAAGAAAATTAAGGAAGTAAAGGGGAGACAAAGAAAACTTCTGGAGAAGATCAGGCAGAAGGAAGAGAGATTCTCAAAGATTCTAGAGAAAAGAAAAGAAGAATACGAAAAAGCCATAAAGAGAATAGAGATTTACAAGCAAAAACTAGCTCTAAAGGATAAAAAGGGAAAATCCAGATCCTCCTTAAGGATGCGTATCAGACTCGAAAGAAAATCTGCGGAACAGAAGAAGAATCGTATTAGAGAGGTAAAGAAAAGATATGAAGTGCAGCTTCAGAGATTAAGAGAGAGGCTTAGAATTCTTAGGGAACATAGCATGGAAGCTCTCGAAAGAATGAGGCTTCAAATAGAAGTTAAGAAGAAGACTAGGGATTATAACCTTGCCACCTCCTTGAGAAGCTATATCGACCCAAGAATCTATTATGAATGGGGCAAAAAAGTGAACTATGACTGGAAACTCTATTACCCGAAAACCCTTCAAAAAAAGTTCTCTTGGGTTGAAACTAATATAGACGGATTCCAACATACCCATCAAACAGTGGAAACGCCGCAGAAGAGTTCGTAGGGAAGAACCTTCCCAATTTTTTCAGAAATCCCCCATTTTTCTAAACCGTACCTTGTTAAGGGTTTTGTAAGGTGTCTTTGGGATCTCGGCGATGTGATGTAAAGCCCATGTTTAATAGGTCTTTCAATCTCCTCAACAATCTTTTTCAAATTTCTTCCATGAAACCCGCATTTTTTACATTCGAAACCCTGCCCTCTTCCCATAGATTTCATCCTTTTTCCACAGACTAGGCAAGAAGGGTTACGCAAAATGAAAGCGGGCGCCAATTTTATTATCCTTATCTTTTCTAGATTGACTGTTAGGGGGTTATTTGAAGAAGCCGCGCGGACACCACCATAGACCTCCACTACATCTCCAGCAGTTAGCATCCTTACCGCACATTTCAAGTCTCCAGTCGGCTCGTAAGCAGCACAGTCAATCATGCCACTTTCATCCCTCAATTGGAAGATGATGTGCCCGCCTGCTATGACACGTGGTTTATCTGCAACTTCACCGCGAAGCACAATCGGATTGTAAGGTCTCACATCTTTAACGGAGAAAACCTTTTTTAAGTGCGCATCGGTTCCCTGATTCGTTCGGAAGATGACCCAACGTTCTATAGGCTCATTAGAAACAACAAGGCTATGGCCTTGCCTAACAATCTCTGGCGTTTCCCCACGAATGCCATATAATATTGGATCTGGACCTCTAGGCGTTATTAGGATACGCTTAGTTTCAGGGTCAACATTATTGAAGGACATTATACCCAATTGCTTACTCATCTCTATGACGGATGAACTGTCAACCCTTCTTGGTCTTCCCCAATTCTCGCGTCTCCGATAGGCAATGAATTCATAAGTATGGTCAGCCCTTAACTGCTCACCTATTCCAGCTAGGCCCCCAATTATTCCTCGGCTTTTTTTGAAGCCAACGGCTTCCACCCTGTACTTCTTCATCAAGCGTAAAGCCTCCCCCTTCTCGACGATGCCGGTTATGGCTTTCTCCGCGAAAGCCTTAATCTCTTCAGGCACGTCTCCGGTTAGGAAGACGACGCCTGGATCCGTCCCTTCATAATCTAAATCAGAATTTTCTTCAATAACCTCGATTACTGACTCCTTAACATCTTCAAATTTTTCTTCTTCACATAAAGTCCTAAGGCAAAGGGCACCGTTTCCCCTCGTCTTCCATGGAACATTAGGGTTAAGCCTGATAAGGTTTGGATAGTCTATGAAGAAGACGCCTAACTTCCGAATCTTCTCAATAACGAGGGCCGCTATGTAGGTTGTGCATCCAAACCTCGGCGAATCGGTATCATCGAACCCTATGTGAAGCTTAATCATCTCGCACTCAACCAGAATGGACTGGCTCTTTTACCTATGCGGCACAGTAGATAATGAGGAGCCAGATTTAAGAATTAATCTGACATGTGATATTCAGACGCTTCATTAAGAAAAGCTTAAGAGTAACATTGTGGAATTTTACTTCTCCACGAAGGTGATGAGGCCCACCTTTAACTGCCTAGAGACATTCTTTAGGCTGATGGCTTCTACAAGCGCCTAACTTAAAAACGGTGGGATCATGATCCTTCCCGAAGCTAGAAGTGATGGATTAATCGATGTAGAGAAGGTTATTTCATACATTCTTGAGCGGCAAAACGTTGATGGAGGATACACGTTCTGCAGAGGGGCAGAATCCAATGCTCAGGACACTTACTACGCCTTGAAAATTCTTGAGATGCTGGATGTTGAGCCGAGAAACAGGAATGATACGATAAATTTCTTGCAGAGTCTTCAACGAGATGACGGAAGCTTTGACTCAATCAAATGCGCCTATTATGTTACGTGCTCCCTCGCAATCCTTGAAGGCGATCTTCCTAAGCCTATAGGCAACTTGCAAGAGTTGCTTAATACCTCCATTAAGGGGATTGAAAATCCGAACATAGATGTCGAAGTTGTTTCAGAAGTTGAGAATGTATATCTCTCGGTTGAACTATGCAAGATGCTTGGGTTAGATGTGGATTCAGAAAAGGTTATAGACCGAGTTTTGACGATCAAGAATGATGACGGAAGCTTCGGCAGTGAAAAGCGTTCAAAGATGGCTTCAACCTATTATGCGCTTGAAGCTCTCAGAGTGTTGGGCTACGGCCTTCACCGAACCTCTGAAACCCTAGCATGGATTAGAGAACGGGAACTTGCATCTGGCGGATTTGTCACTTCACCGGAGCTATCTCCCATCTATCTTGAAGATACATACTTTGGGGCAAAGGCGCTTGCAGCCTTTGGTGAAAAACTAAGGTATCCTGCGGAGACCGCAAGGCTTGTGGCGAAGTTTCAAAATCCAAACGGCGGTTTCCGAAGGTCAATCTTCATTGGAATTTCAGAGTTTGAGTCGACATATCAAGCTATATCCCTGCTTAGAATGCTTCAAGTGTAGGTTTGGGGATGATGATTGGGTAATCAGTTGCTTCCAGAATTGGTTCTCAAGGTTGTTCTTAGCGGGCTATTGAATTCTAAATGGGGCAAATTTAACCGCAGCACAATAGTAAGATTCTTCATATATGGGAACAATGTCAAAATAGGAGTTGGGGAGGGGAATATACATCAATGGGAGATAGACGCCCTAAGATCCTGCCCAATACGTCGCGAATGGCGAAAGGTTGAGCCGCCTGTCCTCTCCACAATTCCTGGCATAAAATATGTTCCAGGGGACAAAAATTTCGGGATGCCTCGTGAGCTGATACCGATAAAAGCCAGCAACGTGCAGATCTTTGTTGACTATGCGGCGAAGATGATCTTCCCAGCTTATCGATGCTTCGACATCAACCTAGGAATTCACCGGATAATATCCATAATAAGCCCAAAAACATTGGTCAAGGATGTTGCAGAAGCATTTCACCCCTCACTCCCAAAAAGGAAGTACAGAAGAAGGGTGAACAATGTTGAGGTCAGCGTTGAAACGCTAAGTCCATTCATCAAGAAAGGCTTTGGAATAAGCGTCCTGAGAAGTAGAGGCGGCTTCGGAATGGGAGATAAAACAGAAACCCTTCCACTGTTAGGAAACCATGACCTATTAAGAATACTCGAAAAAATCAACGAAACATTCTAGAACTTTTTGTCTTCAAAAGACACCGCACACCGCAATCAAAACTCAATTTTAACCATTATTCATGGATGATTGCGAAATTTTTGACGTAACCTACTGATGAACCCTTTCAATGCTGATCTCCGCCATCCGCAGGATCCAATCAGTACATTTCGACACCAAAAGTAAAGTGAAAATCCTGTTATTTTCATCCTATCCCCTTAGACGCATAGGATTTTTCACGCTTCAATAATGCAGAAACAAATTTCTGAATCAATTTTTCTATAACGCTGGATAGATTATTGCGGAAAAAGGAGAAAAGTAAAAATTAATTTTGAGAATGGCAGAGTGCAAATGCTGTATAGAACTTGTAAACTTACAGTGATAGACCCCTATATAATTAATAAAGTCGAAAAAGCAGAGCTCCGGCAGCCCTTTTAAGTAAGGGTTTCAGTCGGCTGAGGGGCAAGATTTATTATTTTGCTAATCCTAAATTATTATCAGCCGGATGAAGAGAAGGCATTTGATTGAGTCCAATGATATGTCAGAGTTAAACTGACGGCTTAATAATTTAACAGATCATCGTCTGATTTATAGAGGTCTTAGGAAGATTTTTCATTTTTCGTTAGTGAGATTCAGGGTCATCAAGAAAGGGGGTTACAAGGCGAATTAGGGAAGAGGGAGTAATTTTCAATTATTTTGTTCATTGAGACTTGGGCATCACATCGATCACGATCATTGTTAATGTGGATCTTACCTTGTTTAGTCGCCTTATGCGCCATGTCACTATATCCTTCAACTTATCCATCGAGTCCGCGCTAACCTTGGCTATTATATCGTAAACTCCATAGACGCTGTAGGCTTCTTCAACCCCTTCAACCTTTCTTAGATTGTTTAGAACCTCTCCTTCGGAACCTATCTCAGCATTTATCAAAACAAAAGCTATCGGCATCTTCACCTATTCCTCATATAATTGATTCTTATTATCTATTTTTCTTTTAGGCTTTTTAAAACTTCCGTAACATTACCTAGTTCAATCTTGATCAGCGTAATTCGATACGCTATACAAACGTACTTAAAGGATAATTTTATCTGTTCTGAGGTGATACTTCTTAACGGAGATTCGACGTTGGAGCTATTGGAGAAGACTAAGATTCGAATTTTGAAGGTTGAAGAGCGCCATAAAGATTCTTGGGTAGATATGAGCCTACGTTCAATGAGGGAAGGTGAGGTGCGATTCTACACAGCCGACGATCCATTGACTGGAAAGTGGCTCTTTAAGGTCTGCTTCGACGCTGAGATGCAGAGAACAATCATAAAAGCACTTAAATGTCCACCTGGAAAGGGGTTCGCCCAACTTGAAGGAAGTACACTCCTCTTCCAGAAGAGCTTGGTTGAGGGCAAGTATTACAGTGTGATCTCGCTGTCTTACATTGATGGGGACGGACGCCTCCGCAAAAATGTTGTTGAGAATGTAGAAGAGGTGCCTGAAACAATAAAGAAGAGTTTTAAAATTGCATCATATGAAGAAGCAACTGGAAAGAAAATAGCGGGAAAAAGGATAGTTGCACTCTGCGATGAGAAAGATGACAAAAAAATGATTGTTATGTTTCTACTTCAAAAAGCTTGGCCCCTCGCGAAGATCACCATAGATTTTGGGGCGAAAATATTTGATTTGCTTGAGATCATTAAGAAACTGGAAAAAGCACAATTAACAGAAATATATCAAGCAGCAAAGGACCAGTATGGGCTAATGGAAGAGGAAATTGAGACTTTACTAGGATTTTTAGAGAGTGAAGGCAAAATATTAAGGTTTGAAGGATATGTTAAGACAAGATAATAGACGATAAGACGGTTTGGTGAAGAAAAGTGGTGAAAGTTGATGTGATGACAACAAAGGAAATTCAGTCCCTAGAGATGAATGCTGAATACTTTGGAATCCCAAGAATGCTGCTAATGGAAAACGCTGGAAGAAATGTCGCCGTCGAAGTTGCTTCTCGATTCAAACCCAGCGAAGCGAAGATCGCTGTCTTCTGCGGACTTGGCGGAAATGGGGGAGACGGTTTCGTCGCTGCTAGGCATCTTGTATGTTTAGGGTTTAAAGTAAGTGTGATATTAGCTGGAACTTCAAACAACATATTGAGTAAAGAGGCGAAGATGAATTGGCAAGCGCTTCAGCCTATTAGAAATTCCATCACAATCTACGAAGTACCTGATTCCTCTCTAATTCCAGATGTTAAAGCTGAAGTAGTAATCGATGCATTACTTGGAACAGGCTTGAAGGGTCCTCCTCGACCGCCAATATTGAATCTCATAAGAAAGATTAATGAGATGGATGCCTTCCGCATTGCGGTTGACATTCCCAGTGGGATAGATTCTGACTCAGGCGAGGTTCTAGGTGAAGCTGTAAAGGCAGACCTAACCGTAACTTTCCATAAAGCCAAACCGGGAATATTGAAAGCAAAGAATTACGTTAAAGAG
>CAYSEL010000119.1:0-2682 GCA_964430035.1 uncultured Candidatus Bathyarchaeia archaeon | reverse complement strand
TCTCGAATAACCGATTTATCCCAGACTGGTCTAAACTGGATTACTGGTATCCTCAAGAGTTCCTACCTCTTCTTTATAAAGTATGGGGTTACTACCATTCCTTAGACAATGAATACCTTAAACTTGTTCTTGCCATACCTTTGCTTAAAACCACTCGCTATTTCTCCTTTGACGATATGCAAAGACAAAAACTCTCTAAATCACCAATATCTGAAGAGCGAATGGTCATCTTGCTGACATCCGACTGGAAGACTGAATTCTTAAAGATGTTGAAAGAAGAATTGTGCAAGGTTATTAAGGGTATTGCGGATTACTGGACGCTTGCACCTAAACAGACAGAAGCGATAATAAAAGCGGGCACAGATGTCTTGACTACGGACCTTAAAGAAGAAAAGGATATTCTCATAACATCTCCACCTTACCTGCAGTCACAAGAATACATTCGTCAAGCTAAGATGGACTTGTTTTGGCTAGGCTTCTCAGAGGAGAAAATTCGAGAATTGAGCAGATTGGAGATTCCTTATCGAGATGTAGAGCAACAACCAATACACTCCGAAACCTTTTCTTTGATAAGGAAAGAGATAGAAGAAGACCATTTGCGAAAAGTCTTTGATAGATATTTCTGGGGAGTGCTTGGAGCATTAACACGCTTGCAGAAGAAAATAAATTCCTATTTGTTTCTTTTTGTTGGTCGAACGAGTATGAGAGGACGCACAATTCCAATTGACCGAATTTTTGCAGAACATTTTTCTGAGTTAGAATGGACACATGAAGCTACCCTGGTTGATACCATAGTATCTCGAAGAATGTTCTCCTATGATCTTAATCCCGCAACAAAAGTCAAAGACAATAGAACTGCAGTAGAGAACTTGGTGATTCTTAAAAGGTAAGAGAACCAGGTCTGTTATTTGACAAGATTTAAGAATCTAGTTTACAATACTCATCTCCATGCTGAACGAAGAGAGAAAACCGACAGACCTTAATATTACCAGAAAGGATAAAGCCGCTTTTGCGGCTAACTTGGGTGATGCACATGAATTTATCGTTACAGGGATTCTCATTAGGTTGGGTTTTGACGTGGGGGTCATGCAGGTCAAGGGCGTTGCATATGATTTGTGGCTTCTTGCCTATGAAAGACCTAATGGAAAAAAAGTTTCTCTACGAGTTCAGATAAAGACAATTTCGGAAGGCGGAAGTATAAGGTTTGTTGGCGGGTCCAGAGGGGGAATTGACAGAATATACAAACCCAAGGTTAAAGAGTATAAATACACAACAGAACACAGTGACCTAATTATTGGAATCGACAAGAACACGTTTGACCTTTATCTTATTCCGACACGATTCATCGAAAAATGGGGCAACTCAAAGTCTGTGGGAAAAATGCAACCTTTGAAGAATAATTGGGACATCTTGCTTAATTGGAACGAAACGTTTCTGAATAAATTGGAATCGAGTTTGCCCAAAGATTAGTGATAACGGAAGGCTAAAGGTTAGATTCTCCGATTGAACTTTTACTGTTGAAACAGATGCGTCTAGTTCAGTATTTCTACTACTTCTTTCACTCTGATGCATAATGTTCCGCCTAGCCTGTACAGGTCTGCTGTTGCCTTGAACCTCGAGTTTCTCTTTATCAACGCTTTAGGCCCGTTGTATTCTTCAGGTGTGAGTCGAGCTCTGAATTTGTCGTTGACCATGAGGACGGCTGCGTTCGGGTATATCTTCTCTATGGTTATCTCGTAGACTTTTTCGCCTGCTGACTTTGCTGCTGATGTTGCAGCGTATACTCCTTCTCTTATCTCTGATACTAGGCCTTTCTTAATCATTTTTTCAACGGTTGCTTTCACGATTGGAAGCGATGCGCCTTCATACTCCATGTCAGAAGCGATTTGATCCATGCTTGCGCCTGAGATTCCTCTTTCCAGAAGCTTTATGTATAGTACTCGTGAGAAGCGTTCAACTTTCCTTTCAAGCTCTCTTAAGGTTTCAGCTTCAGCCTTCACCACTTCAGGTTCAATCTTGACGGGTCTTGCTTCTTCTTCCAGCATTTTCAGCTCTGCTGGCGTCATCGGGTTTGGGGTGGGCTTAGAGCTTTTCCTGATGATCTTTTGAAGCTTCAAGTTTATGTTTTCAGCTATCGTCTTCATCTTCATAGTTCTTCTTTGGCTGGCGTAGAGGTAGATCATGTCTAGACTTTCGTTCGCTGCTAAGATTGTGACGTTTCCAGGCGCTTTTCTTCCGGTTCTTCCCCGCCTCTGAATGTACCTTATCTCGCTTGGGATCGGCTCATAGAAGATGACGTGGTCCACCGTTGGAATGTCTAAGCCTTCCTCTGCGATTGATGTTGCCACCAGAACGTTTAACTCGCCGTCCTCAAGCATCCTTATCCTTTCAGCTTGTTCATCCTGAGTTAAACCCTTGTCCAATGTTTTTGAGGCTTGGCCTACAAACCTGTCAGCCTTCACCCTCTGGATAGCGTTCAATTCTTCAACAAGGTAGCTTGCCGTATCCCTGTACTGCGTGAAGATAAGCACCCTTGAAGACGGCTTCTCAGAGACCTGTTCCTTCACGATTTGCTTCAGCAGCTGGGCTTTCGGATGCTCTGTTGTGAGGCTTTCCACAGATGCTCTGAGCGCTTTGTACTCTGGGTCGCTTACAAGTATTGCGTAGCTGCGCTTCTCAGCC
>CAYSEL010000118.1:0-3809 GCA_964430035.1 uncultured Candidatus Bathyarchaeia archaeon | reverse complement strand
AAATCCCTTCAGAATTATAGCAAAACTTATATCTGGCATTATATCTTTCTTCGATATCTAACATCTAGATGGACAAGAGAAGGAAGCCTACAGGCTTATGCTTCGCTTGTCTTCTGATGTTAGTTTCCGCGATGCTGGACGAAAGTATAGATGCTTAAAAAACTTAACGTGACAGATATACACGTAGAAGAATTTAACCTCTTTTTTAGAGATTGCTATTACAAACCCAGCAATATTGTAGTTAAATTAGAAAATCAAGATAAAGTGTTAGTTAAAAGTTAGGAATTCGGAAAATGCGAAAAGGGAAAAAAGATGAAGATTAAGGAATTGAGAGACGGTATGCGGCGAGTGGATGTGACAGCAAAGGTTCTTGAAATCTCTGAACCGAGAGAAGTGCAGTCTAGGTACAGTGGAGAATCGTTCAGAGTTGCTGATGCAATAATAGGCGATGAGACTGGAACGATAAAGCTCGTTCTGTGGAATGAGCAGATAGACCGAGTCAACGTTAACGACACGGTTAGGATTGAAAATGGTTACACGAGATCCTTCAGAGGAGAAGTCCAGCTAAACGTGGGGCGATATGGGAAACTATCCGTCCTCTAATTGAATTGAAGAAACTTGTAAGAAAACGATATGAAGAGGTGAGAAGATGCAGAATGAAAGAAGAAGAGGCTTCAGCAGAAACCGCGGCAGAGGTTTATCATTTAAGCCGGTAGAAATAGGAAAGGAATACGATGTCAAAGTTCAAGAAGTCAGCCGAAGAGGAGAGGGCATTGCGAGAATACAAGGATTAGTTATATTTATACCAAACGCGAAACCGGGAGAACATCTGAAAATTAGAATTACGAGGATAAGTCGCAGATTCGCAGAGGCCGAGATCGTAGGTGAAAGCGTAGAAGCTGAGATTTAATGGATTCTCCCATCCAATAGGCATAGCTCCTTTGAAACTCATCTTTGGCAAATAATCTTTAATTCCACAAGAAGCTTTAATTTATATCCGCTATCCATTTCTCCAAATTTGACTGTCCAGCAATTATCTTCGAAGACTTAATCCTTTCAACAGCTCTTTTAACACAATTTTTAGAGAACCCTTTTTCATCGCAGAGGAAGGCGAAGAGCTCTTCCTCCCTCAACTTTTCATACGCCGTTTTGTATTCGGAAGTTATGTTAGGCTCAAAGAAGATCTTTCTAACTGCTTCATAATCTTCCCAAACATGTCTTCTAATCCTATCAGGAAGATCTTCAATCTTGCCGTATTCTTTAATAATCTTCAGCGCTGTTTTTGGACCTATTCCTTTAACTCCTTCGTTAAAATCCGTCCCGATCAGTATCGCAAGATCAATCAGCTGTTCATAGGTTATTCCTCTTTTGGATAAAAATTCATTAAGAGAGATTAACTCAGGCTTTAGGGGTCTAAACCTCATTTTGCTAGGAAGAAACTCCTTGCCAAAGATTGTAAGGTTTCTTACAAGTTTAGGGGCTCCGAATAGGAGAGAATCATAGTCGCGGCTACTTGAGGCCCATACATCGCCTCTCTTCGCCATATAGGATGCTTGAGCTTCTGCTTCGCTTGGAGCTTGAACATAGGGAACACCCATTAACTCTAAGAGTCTCTTAGCGTCTTGTATCATATTGTGAGTTAGCCGGCTGGTCATCACGGCTTTCGAGAACGCCTTTTCATACTCGCCCATCTTGAGTGCTTGTCTCCATTCCCTAGTAGCCTTCTCTCGGAGCATATGTCTCTTTTCAATTTCTCTCTCTTTCAACTTTGGAGGCTTTCCGTCGAAAATAAAAATCAGACCCATACCGCAATCAAAAATTAATCTTGTCGTTCGATAGAACAATCCTGTGAGGTGTGACGTCACAGTTCCGTCTGGAGCTGTCAATGGAAGGGTGTTAGGAAGACGGATAAGAGCTAAGAATTGGTAAAGAAAGTTGTTCGCGTCGACAGCAATCCACTTTCCTCTCAAATCTTTTAAGCGAATATTATGCTTAACCATGATTGGCGTTAAGTTAACACCCAAAGCACTTTCACTGAAATAATTACTTTTCAGATTCATTTAGTCTTATCTTTTTGGCTCCTTTCTTAAGCATTTCCTTGATGGCTTTTTCACTGTCACCAGGTTTGACATCTACACCTTTCACAGCGTCTTCTAAGAGAAAAGTCTCAAATCCGAGTTTCAAAGCATCTAGCACTGTACTCTTAACACAGTAGTCCGTAGCAAGTCCACCAACAAAGACTCTCTCCACCCCTTTCTTCTTTAGGTATTTCGCTAAGGATGCCCCATCGAAGCCAGAATATGCCTCCTTCTCAGGACTTTTCGCTTTAGAGATGATTTTTGTCATTCTTGAAACTCTTAGATCTGGATGAAACTTTGCACCATCAGTTCCTTGAACGCAATGGGAGGGCCAAATTCCACCGTACTCTTTAAAGGAGATGTGGTTATATGGATGCCAATCTCGCGTGGCAACGATTACGGCGCCTGCTTCTTCAAATCTCTTAATGTACTCATTCAATAACGGGATTATCTTGTCTCCTTCTGGGACAGGAAGGGCGCCTCCTGGGCAGAAGTCCCTTTGGACATCCACAATTATCAGTGCATCTTTACTTCTCATGTCATATTTCAATTTGGGCAGTCCCCCATTTTTAGGATTTAGTATGGGCATAAACCAGAAGGGCATTCTCGTGGATAGATGAGCCTTGTCTGAGTGGAAGGTTCACCAGAATCAGAGCCATATATTGAGCCTGTTGTTAAGACTTGTTCGGCTCTGCTCCCATATCTGTATACTGTTATCCCTTTGCATTTAAGCTTGTAGGCAAGCAGAAAAGTCTTTCTGACATCTTCCAAGGTTGCGTCATAAGGCAGGTTAACCGTCTTTGAGACCGCATTGTCCGTATACTTTTGAAAAATCGCCTGCATCCTCACATGCCATTCCGGCGCAATATCTAAAGCCGTTGGAAAGATCCTTTTCACATCCTCCGGGATCTCTTTAATGTTCCTGATTGATCCTACTTTCGTTATTTTTGCGATCAGTTCTGGGCTGTAGAAACCTCTTTCTTTAGCAATCTTCTCAAATAATGGGTTAACTTCCAAAAGCTGCGTGCCCATTACGTTTCGGACGAAAGACACTGCGAAGAACGGTTCAATACCGCTTGATGTGCCCGCGATTATGCTTATCGTACCTGTGGGGGCAATTGAAGTTACAGTGGCATTCCGCATACTCTTGTAGCCTTTTTCTTCCCATATACTGCCTGGAAAGTTCGGGAAAGACCCTTTTTCTTCACCTATCTGAACAGATGTTTCCCTTGCTTTTTCAGAGATAAATGACATAACCTTCTCAGCTGTGGATAATGCCTCTTCAGAATTGTAGGGAATACCTAAGTGTGCAAGCATCTCTGCAAACCCCATAACCCCCAAACCTATCTTTCTATTGGCTTTAGTACTCCTTTCTATTTGCGGCAACGGATACTTATTTGCGTCGATAACATTATCTAAAAAACGAATTGCTAAACTCACGGTTCTGCCAAGCTTGTCCCAGTCAATCCCACCGTCCACAATCATCTTTGAAAGATTAATCGAACCTAGATTACATGATTCATAAGGTAACAAAGGAACTTCGCCACAAGGGTTTGTACTCTCAATCACGCCCACATGGGGAGTGGGGTTTTTGCGGTTTATCTCATCAAGAAAAATTAGGCCGGGATCTCCAGTTCGCCATGCCGTTGTGACTATTAAATCGAAGACATCTCTGGCTCTTAGTTGCTTAACAATATCGCCTGTTCGAGGGTTGATGAGGCCATAAACTTC
>CAYSEL010000117.1:0-4353 GCA_964430035.1 uncultured Candidatus Bathyarchaeia archaeon | reverse complement strand
GTATATTTGGATTATACTTAGAGTTTTTCCTTGTTAAAATCCGGCTTTCTTCAAGTAATAATCGTCTTCTTTCTTCGGTCCGAAGCTTCTCACACCCTTCTTTCGGAGTTGTTTCCTTAACTTTTCCGCATAATCTCGGCTGATCTCCTTTCGCTCTTCCATGTACGCGATTATCTCTTCCGCCTGTTTTTCGCTGTCGCATCTTCTAAGAAAATCGATGACATCTGGGTTGTATCCCTCAAACATTCTGGAAGAGGCCTTTTCCGCCGCCTCGATATTCGATCTTACTGAAGTTACTGATATTTGGTGCTCTCCTCGCTCCATCTCTTCAGCCAGGTGAGGAAACATCTTCCTAAATTGCCGCTTATCGATCTTCATGATTTCAGCCTTAGTCAATATGGTTTTGTTGTTTGACTATTAATCTCTTTTGAAGCGTTCTAATAAGGTCCTTACATGTATCTTCGGTATCTCTCAACTTCCTTTAATAGGTATCCCTTGCTCAAACCTACATCTATTTTGTCCCAAGGGAAAACCTCGTCAACACTCCTCCTACGTATATAATTTTCCAAGCTAACCTTAAAATCTTTTAAAGCCCGCCGCCAAGCCCCCAACCCTCCACCGTAACGTGCAGCAAACTCAATGACCCTACCAATTTTTCGATCACCAAAACTAAGAAATGACTGAATCTGAGCATGACGTGGATCAAGACTGTCAATTACAAAACGGCCATCACCCCTTAACTTCGTCTTTAAAAGCTTTAAAACCTCACGCATATAGGCTACTGTTGGCGCCTTCTCCCATTGAAATGGAGTGTGAGGTTTCGGAATCAAAGGGTTCACACTGAGATGGATTGCTCTGGGACCATACCCGACGTCAGCAACCTTCCTCGATAACTCAACGATAGCTTCAATATCCTCCGTTTTTTCACCCGGCAACCCTACTATGAAGTATAACTTTAATCGGCTAATTCCATGGCTTATCAAAGTCTTAGCAGCATCTATAATCTCCAACTCATCCATCCTTTTATTTATGATCTCCCGCAATCTTGGGGACGCTGCGTCCGGCGCAATTGTCACACTTTTTTGTTCTCCTTTGCTAAGCAGTTCAGCTAGATGTTCAGTCACCACCTCAGGACGTATCGAAGGTATGGCAAGTTTAACTCCTCTAGAAACGGCGAACTCACAAAGATCTTCAAGACTTGAGTAGTCAAAAATGCTTGCGCCAATCAATGAAACCTTGTCAACTGGGGTAAAACGTATCCCCTCATCGATTATCTGCTTAACTTTTTTAAGGCTTCTCTCACGTTGAGGCTGGCTAATATGACTGAGGAGGCAGAAACGGCAGAATCTGTTACAACCTCTAATAGGTTCCACCGCGAAGGCGCGCCCAAATATTGTCATATAGGGGCTACCCTCATCTACAAGCGGGATCTGTTGCGCTAGCGGATGCAAAGCATCATCAAGGTTTTTGGACCAAACCCGTTGAGCCATGTTTGAAATCTTCGGTACATAAACCCCTTTAATATCCGCAAACTCGCAAAAATGCTTAAAAGGCACTTCATAAGCCTTTATTCGATCGATAATCTGGTCCAAGATAGGTTCTGCTTCACCTATTACGAAGAGGTCAAAATAATCTGCAAGAGGCTCAGGATTTGAGGTTACACATGGACCGCCAGCGATTATTAAAGGGTCTCCAGCCTTACGTTTTTCACGTCTAGGCTCGATTGAGGAGTCAATCAGCATGCGGATCGCATTCGTGTAGTCTTCTTCGTACTGAAAAGTGAAGGCGATAACGTCAAACTTCTTTAGGGGCTGGTTAGACTCGAGACTTCTAAGCGGCTCATTAGATGCAGGAAGGAAGAACCTTTCGCAGAGAACATCTTCACGACTGTTAAATAATGCATAGAGTAGCCTCATAGTTAACCCACTCATCCCAGCCCTGTAAACGTTCGGATAACACAAAGCAACTTTAAGGTCTACCCTTCTCCAGTCTTTCTTAATCACATTAAGTTCCGGTATCAAATACATTATCTCCGCAAGCAAGCGTGTTAAGGGCAACATCCCACATAAACATAGATAAAGGTTTCACTTAAGCACAAAGGAAGGGTTATAGACTCTTCGCCTGGATGAAGGTGTGGTCTTCTGAGAAATAAATCTTAACCGAAAAATTAGCCTATAGCTTCGACTGTCGTCTCAACATGGATTTCTGGCCTCTTTTCAGCCTCTTCGAATGGTCTTGAAATCAATTTCGATTTTCTTATACCTACATGACGGAGGGGCGTTATCTTCTTTGCTTCATTGTATATGTCCGATGCGATCTTTCCGAGGACCATTTCATGCACAAACTGGTCGAAGTTTAAGGAGTTTGCCTTTTCCTCAATCATTCTTCTCATTATAGCCCGAATCTCTTTCTCTTGAGAGGTCTTCACCCTGGCAAGAGTAAAAGCGCATGCTGCTACCCTCAGCTTGTAACCGTCTTTTGTCGTGACATTAACAATCCCGTCGATCCTTGTTGTCTTCCTCCGAACTAGACTTCTCAAATAATCTCTGGAGTATTGGTGACTTTTAAATATCGTTAAGGCTTGTTTTCCGTCGATGCCGATTATCTGAAAGTATAGCTGAAGATATTGGTGGGCAAAATCTTCAGTGATATCGTAAAGGGTTGATTCAACAACTCTGCCTATCAGTTTTTCCGGGTCATCACTGGGTATTGACCCTATCTCAACTTTCCCGAAATATTCCGGAGCGATGACTGTATACCATCTCTTGCTACGCCATTTGTCTTTCACATGACCCTTTTTTGACATTGCAGACCCTCAAGGAAGGACTCAAATAATTGGAAAGATGGAAGTATTAAAACCTTTAGGGAGTGGCAGCTCCTTAAGCTCACACATTTATATTTTTCCATCTTCAATTTTATCACAATACTCTGGAGTTACTAAAAGATGATCGATGTAAAACTGATTAGAAATGACCCGCACTTTGTAAGAGAGAACTTAAAGAGAAGAAATGATCCTGAGAAACTGAAATTGCTTGACGAGTTCATCGAGATAGACAAAAAATGGAGATCGTTGCTGGCAGAAATTAACGATCGGAGAAGGAGAAGGAATAATCTTGATATGCAGATTGCGAATTTGAAGAAGCAGAGGGCCGACATTGGTCATCTCTTAAAGGAGGCTGATGCCATACAGAATGAGATAAAGAGGCTCAGCATTCAAGTCGATGAGATAGAACGAAGATCAAGACATCTACTCATGCGTATCCCAAACTTGCTTCACGAATCTGTCCCCCAAGGCAGAGATGAGACTGAAAATGTGGAGATCAGACGTTGGGGTTCCCCTCCAAAATTCGATTTTGAACCTAAGAACCATCTTGAGATCGCATTAGGCCTTGGCTTAATCGATGAAGAGAGGGCTAATAAAGTTGCTGGGACGGGCTTCTATTATTTGAAGGACGAGCTTGTTATACTGGATCTTGCCCTTCAAAGGTTCGCGATAGATTTTCTAATGGCGCGTGGATACACTTTGATTGAGCCTCCCTATATGCTCCGTAGGGAACCATACGAAGGGGTCACGGATCTTTCAGACTTTGAAACAGTCATGTACAAGATAGAGAATGAAGATCGCTACCTAATAGCCACAAGTGAACATCCAATCGCAGCAATGTATATGAATGAGACATTGAATAAGGAAGAACTGCCAATAAAGATTGTGGGAATCAGCACAAATTTTAGGAGAGAGATAGGAGCCCATGGAAAATATACAAAGGGCCTCTTCAGAATGCACCAGTTCAACAAGGTCGAACAGTTCATCTTTTGTCTACCTGAGCAATCCTGGGACCTTCATGAGGAACTCCAAAGAAACTGTGAGGAACTGTACCAGAAGCTTGGGTTACATTATCGAGTAGTTAATATCTGCACTGGGGATATAGGTACAGTTGCTGCAAAGAAGTATGATACAGAAGTGTGGATGGCTGATGGAAAGTTTCGAGAAGTTGGCTCGAACTCCAATTGCACCGACTATCAAGCTCGTAGACTAAACATAAAATATCGTGAAGGCGCCGGTAAACCGCCTAAAGGATTTGTGCACACACTGAACAGCACAGCTTTGGCAACAAGTCGCACAATGATGGCCATCCTAGAGCAGTATCAGTTGAAAGACAGCTCAGTGATCGTGCCAGAGATCCTTAGACCCTACATGAACGGGATAGAGGTATTAAAAAGGAAAAAGTGACCTCGTCCGAGAGCTTCCTCGCTGCCGTGATATTATTAAAAATATCTAACATAGAAATTATTTGTGACAATTTTAGAGAAACTTGAGAAAGCGTCAATCATAATATCACGTTATCACGTCTT
>CAYSEL010000116.1:0-6193 GCA_964430035.1 uncultured Candidatus Bathyarchaeia archaeon | reverse complement strand
TTCTTAACCCTCAACCTGCCGAGGCGTTCAAGAGCGCAGTCAATCTTTAAAATCTTCTCCTCAAATTCAGAAATGTTCCCATAAATCTCGTCGAACCTGTCAGCAAGCCTTGAAAGAGTCTCCTCATGATCCTTAAGTATCTTTATAATTATGTCAAGAACGTCTAGTTTCTCCTGAAACTCGGGGTGAGCAGGCAATGATCAAGCCTCACTCGATACTTCACCGCACTCCGCCCTTTTAAATAGTGCGAAACCAACTTAAGAAGATCTAATCTGTAAACAGAAACTAGAACCATTCTTCCCAAAGAGCCACTTTAAAGGAGAAAATAAGCCTTTACGCCTTGAACCATCTAAAAATAAGGTATCGAACGCTGCCCTTCTCAATGTCGGGCACGGCAACAATGAAACGCTTTTTGACAGTAGTTGCAAGCCTTCCAGCCTTGACTATATCGGTAGCCGTAACATCATCTCTGCAGCTCTTGACAGAGACCATGTAAGGCGCATGATCAATACCTGGACCCTGCTTATAAACGACAAAATCGCACCCATACTTGACGCCCGGCGTAACAATCAGCCCCCGCCTCCTTAGGTCTCTATACACTACGTATTTAAGATCGAATTCTTCAAATACTCTACGCGCTCTGCTTCTGAGAGTTTTGAAATTCATCTCCCTCTTTTCCGGTCCCTCCACAACTCTGATTAAGCGCTCTTCAACGAGGTAAAGCCCCTCCATCAAGTCCAGTATAAGCGGCACATTGAACTCTGTGTTCTTAGGTTTTGGTATACCTACAGGCTTGCCGAAAAATCCAAGCTTGAAAAGTGCTGACCCTTCTTCAGGATTCCAGACTACAAGAAAATTCTCCATAAACTCAGCTTCGTAAACTTTCGGCATAACTTTTTCAGCTCCTAAACTGCAAAGGCAAGTATCCTCGCTGCATCGGATGCATCCTCAATCTTGTCTGCCGAGTCTTCTAGGAGCTGAATAACATCCCTTACCATCAGCAGAGTAGGGATTTCAAGTTTGCTGTTGAGGAGATTCACTTCAAGCTCACGGTACATGTTGTCAACAGTCCTCTCCGCAATCTCAACATCCCTTGCCTTCTCCTGAACCATTGGTGAACCATAATTCAGCATCAGAAAAGTATCTCTCAGTTTGGTTGCAGTTTCAAAGACGGCGGTAGTAAGAGTACTTATCCCTTTCTTGAGGTCAGCTGGAACCTCCCATCCCTTCTCAACAATCTCTATTATTCTGAAGGATATACCCTTACAGAAGTCCGCAATCTCACTCGTTACGTCGGTGAATCGGAGAAAGTCTTCACGGTTGAGCAGTATAGCTCCTATCTCTACAAGTTCTTGTGCAACAGATCTCTTCGACTCGTCAACTTCGTCTCCCAACTTCTGGATATCCTCGTATAGCTGCTTAAGCGAAGGCTTGTCGTTCTGCATAAAGGCATCCATCAGCTGAGTTGTTCTACGGTAGGTTTCGATGACAATTCTCAAGTGGTCTTGGCATAGGCGTAAAGCTCTTCTTTTTGCACGGTTCTCTGCTTCTATTGGGAAGACCAGGTGAACACACGCCCCACGTCCACACTATCGGCGTCTATAAGATGATATCATTTCAAACCTTAAAAAACCTAACTAAAAATAATTCATAGATCCTTAGTTTTCGGTTATTGCCTAGAGGCTATAAACCTATGAGCTAAGATTACTGAAATAATTTTTGAAACGGAAGAAATCATATAGAAGCCTTGGCAAATCATCCATTCTGACTCTTACTTGTCTCCACGAATCTCTGTCTCTTAAGGTTACGGTTCCATCCTTCATTGTATCATAATCAATAGTGATGCAGAGAGGGGTTCCTATCTCGTCGAACCGGGCGTACCGTCTTCCAATTGAACCAGCCTCATCATACTCGGCGAGGAAGCCCTCTTGCACAAGTTTAGAGTGTAGTTGCCTAGCCTTCTCTGGTAGTCCATCTTTACTCACTAACGGGAGGACTGCAACCTGTACTGGTGCAATGTCACGCGGCAATTTGAGGACGGTTCTTCCCTTCTTTATTGTGTAGGCATATTCCAACGCTACATAAGTAAGACGGTCTGACCCAAAGCTTGGCTCGATAACATGGGGTATAAAACGTCGACCCTTCTCTTCAACTTCTCTATGAAAGATTTCAACATGTTCTGGGAGAATCTTAAACTTTTCAACTTGGAAGAAACCCTGCTTTTTGAAGGCTTCCTCCACTTCTTTCACATCTGCTTTTGAGATCAGTTCTATTACTCGTGGCGTCTCCTCTTTAAAGGCTGGTCCAATCTTAGAAGGTATAGGCTTAAGGGCGACCTCAGTTCTCACAGTCTTCCTTCCATCAGCCTTGAAGATCCACATGTCAACTCCGCTCTCTTTCATATGCCCCCTCAAATCGTAGTCGGTTCTATAGTTGAAGCCCGATACTTCAACCCATCCCCAACGGTCAAGGTATACCTCTTGATCGAAGCCTTGAGCAGAATAGTGGGCTCTTTCCCAAGGTAACTTCTCTATAAAATGTTGCCTATCTTCAGGGACCCCTAACTCCACCAAGAATTTTTTAGCTAAAGCCATGAAGAAGGCTTGCCACTCCATCATTATGTAGCCCTTCGCCAATGCTTCTTTCACCGTGACTTCCACAGACGTCTCAACTCCCCTTAACCTTTCCTTGGCTAGAATAAGCCTCAGCCTCTCCTCTGCGACCTCGTCTAGGATTTGGCATTTGGGTTCTTCAGGGTCGATGAAAAACTCTAGGTCAATTATGGTGAACTCCCGGAGTCGAATAGGTCCCTGCCTAGGGGAGATCTCGTTCCTAAGGGCATGACCGATCGTCGCGAAGCCTACTGGAAGCCTCTCTCTGACCTGCTCATATAAGGCGTTTAAACTCGACAAAGACTCCCTGTGCTGCTTCAGGACGCCCGTAGCCGACGGAGTCTGAATACGGTCCGATATTTGTCTTAAACATTGTTGGGAAGTATTGAGGCGCGGATAAAGGTCCTTCACAGTCTGGACATTTAATTCCTTTTCTTTCGATAGCTTCTCTGACATCCTCTAGGCTCATCTTATCTGTCTCTTGTGAACTTAAATTTGCAAACTCTTGGAGAAGATGGTCCGCTCTGAACTTTCTCTTGCAACTACTGCATTCAACCATCGGCTCCTTGAAGTGTTCTATGTGCCCTGAGGCCCGTAAGACTTTCTCCGGCATAATAATTGGTGTCTCGATCTCGTAGAAATTCAGGCGTTGCAGAAACATTCTCCTAAATTTGTCTTCGATCTTTCTCTTAGTAACGGATCCGAGCGGTCCCCAATTAATGAATCCGCTCACACCGCCGTAGATTTCGAAGGAAGGCCAGAAGAAGCCTCGGCGATATGCTAGCTCACTGACTTTTTCATATTTATCGATAGGTTTCATAGGCTATTCACCAAGTCTTCTCAAAGATGGCTTAGTCATCCATCAACATATTTTCCTAGAATATTAAAATTGCCTTTCAAAGCCTCTTACTCATATAGGGTCCTTCGTAATAATAACCGAAACGCTTATAGTAAGGTTTGGTTCCCAATGCGCTTGTCACAAGAATCTTTTTCGCTCCATATCCACGGCTTACTTCCTCAGCCTTTTCTAGAAGCAGTCTGCCACAGCCTTTATGCTGGTAGGCTCCTTTCAAATGTTTTCCTACAGGAACAAGGGAACCACAGACATGTATCTCACGTATAATGGAAGTTTCTCCACTTTTAATTTCGGGTCTATGCGCCTTATCTGAAGGAAGTCTTAGCCTCACGTAGCCAATCAATATATCTTTCACAGTATCTTCACAGGATATAAAGAGCTCAGTCCCGCCTGAAGCCTCGTAACACCTCATGACAACATCCACGTTTTTAGAATTTGGCTTTACATGTTCCTTAAGCCACTTATGCCCAACCTCACGGCAACGAATACATCTACACCTCGCATTCTCTTCCCTAAGCCTTTCCTGCACGAGTTCCCTTAGGTTACTCTGTTTCACACCTGTCTCGATTAGAAAGGCTGGAATATCACGTTGGATACGCATTATTCTAATCCATTCAGGCACAATTTTTTTGACTTCCGCAATGAGTTCAATTGCCTCCTCAGTTGTGTAGGGCTTATACTTACCCTGCTTCCACCACTCATAGAGCTTAGTCCCCTCAACTATGAGGCACGGGTAAATCTTAAGCATGTCAGGTTTAAAGTCTTGGTCTGAGAAGATCTTTTTGAAGCCTTCAAGGTCACGTTGAAAGTTTGAACCTGGAAGACCCGGCATCATGTGATATGCAACTTTTAACCCGGCGTCTTTTAGGATTCTTGTGGCTTCAATGACATCTTTCACGGTGTGTCCTCGATTAACAATTTTGTATATGTCGTCATAAATGTTCTGAACACCGAGCTCGACACGCGTGACGCCCATCGAAAGCATCCGGTCGACATGGGTTTCTTTAGACCAGTCTGGACGCGTCTCAACAGTGATACCTACATTCCTTATTCGGCTACTTTCGGCAAGTCTCTTAGCCTCTTCAAGCGAACTTGAGGGCGAACCGTTCAACGCATCTAAACATCTCTGTATGAAGTGCTCCTGATATTCTAGAGGGGTAGCGGGGAAGGTTCCACCCATGACTATTAATTCAACCTTATCCGTAATATGCCCAATTGCTTCGTACTGAGCCAACCTATGCCTCACTTGATCATAAGGATCATAATCGTTCTGGACGCCTCTCATAGATGCCGGCTCAAAGCCTGTATAACTTTGAGGCACACCCTTTAAAGGCCCGCCTGGACAATATGCACACGGCTCTCCCTGCGGGCAAGGCCAGGGTTTCGTCATGACGGCGACAACTGTGACGCCAGAAGCTGTACGAACGGCTTTTCTTCGTAGGATTTTCAGAAGCTTATGTTTTTCTTCGCTTTTTAGGTGTTTTATAATTTCCGAGTTAGCGGGCAGATGCCTTAATCCATATTTTTCAGCGACCCTAAATTTGGCTAGGTTAACATCTTTCCATGTTGGCTTCGGATGGCGCATCAGGTTGTCTATTATTTCCCTGTAAACTTCTAACGCGATCATCTGTCTCTGAATGGATAAGCAAATTGCAAAATAAAAATGCTTTCTAAGACCGCGTATGGAGCCTAGACCACTATGTTCATCTTCACTTGAAAACGTAACGATTTAGAAATTTCCTATGCGTACTAAAAGTTCTTCGGAGGCTTCGGCTTAGTTCATTCTAGATTTTTGGAGATTCTTATAAATTTCAACATTATCTGGTTTTGGAGAGGCACGTGTCTTTTCGTCAACCTTAACATAACGGTCGGTCACTTCTTGAATAGTGATTCTTTCGCCGAGATATTTTCTATACGTCCACAAAGCCTGCAGAGCGGCGCCGTAGGCTGCGCCCTCATCTATCTCTAAACAGACAATGTCTACACCGAATATATCCGCTGCTATTTGACGCCAAGCCTTATTCTTGGAGCCGCCTCCTGTAAGCCTTATCTCTGTAGGGGTGATGCCTAATTCTCTCATTCTGCTCAATCCGTAATTCATCCCCAACGTCACACCTTCCATCGAAGCTCGAATAAAATGGGTCTTTTTAAACGTCTTACTGTTCAATCCGTAGAAGACTCCAGTTCCGTCAGGTATGTTAGGGGTTCTTTCACCCTCAAAATATGGAAGAAGGATCAGCCCTTCTGAACCTGGAGGGGTCTTCTCCACGGCCTCCGTAAACTCTTCATATGACATTTCGAAGAGGTTTCTAACGAATTCGGTTGCGACTGTGACATTCATCGTGCAGAGTAGGGGTAGCCAAGCGTTAGTAGAATCACAGAAGGCAGCAATTTCTCCTTCAGGATCGATTATTGGTACATCCGAATAGGCATAGATCGTTCCAGAAGTACCTAAACTTGCTGTCACCACCCCTTTACGTGTATTTCCTGTTCCTATAGCACCCATCATGTTATCTCCGCCGCCAGCGCTGATGAGAACATCCTCACGAAACCCAAATTCTTCAGCAATCTCTTTTCTAATTTTGCCAGCAGGTTTATCTGAGCTTTGAAGTGGTGGAAGCTTCTCTTCAAGGTTTGGATCAATGGCTATTAAAACCTCCCTGCACCATCTTCTTGTTCTAACATTCATGAGGGCTGTTCCCGAAGCGTCACCATACTCCATCAC
>CAYSEL010000115.1:0-3965 GCA_964430035.1 uncultured Candidatus Bathyarchaeia archaeon | reverse complement strand
AAAGTGAGCAATTTAGTATCCAGAAAATATCAGGAAACGGCAGACTGGACTGATGCTTGGCACATAGAGGTAACCATTAATGAACTCTTATCCACTGCCTGGCTACATCATCTATCTGTATCGGCAAGAATCTTCGGTGATGTTGGTTTGGCGGTAAGTATAAGCCTAACGTTTTCGCCCCGTTTTGCAAGTCTTCAATTATAAAACCAAGAACAGTAACTGTTCAAAATGGGCTTGTAGATACAGGAATACCTCATAAAGGCATAGTCCCATGTTTAATATATTGAAAAAAATAAATAATTCCTTGCATCAAACGTGAGCAGGAAAACCTAATGGAAATTGATGAACTACTTACTAAACGTCCAGTCTTAGTCACAGGCGGAGCAGGTTTCATAGGGAGCCACCTAGTCGATGCCTTGATGAGATCGGAGGTTGAGGTTCATGTTCTCGATAATCTAAGCAGTGGAAACTTAGAGAATATAAAACCCTGGCTTAAACATCCAAAATTTAAATTCATGAGAGGTGACCTCTTAAACCCAGCGGACGTGATAAAAGCCGTTAAAGGTGTTGGTGCAGTCTTTCATCTGGCAGCCAACCCTGAGGTTAGGCTAAGCTCGATCTCCCCAGAGGTTCATTTTGAGCAGAATTTGTTAGCTACGTACAATCTTTTGGAGTCTATTAGGAAAGAAAGTGGCATTGAGTATGTTGTCTTCACATCTTCATCAACCGTTTATGGAGATGCCTCAAAGATTCCCACTCCGGAAGATTATAGTCCGCTTGAACCGATATCAGTCTACGGCGCTTCGAAGCTGGCGTCAGAATCTCTCATATGCGCCTACGCGCACAACTATGGATTCAACGCTATAATATATCGTTTGGCGAATGTTATAGGCACCAGAAGTAGGCACGGCGTCATCTACGATTTTGTGAGAAAAATCAGAGAAAACCCGCAGAAACTGGAGATTCTTGGCGATGGAACGCAGAGCAAATCCTACCTTTACGTTGACGACTGTATTGAAGGAATCATCCTAGGTTACAGAAGTCAAAGAGCCAGGCTAGAAGTCTACAACCTAGGATCCTCAGATTGGGTCAGCGTAGCAACAATAGCTCGGATAGTTGTTGAAGAGATGGGTCTTAAAGATGTATCATTACAATTCACGGGAGGTGTCGAAGGTGGGAGAGGGTGGAAGGGAGATGTGAAATATATGCTTTTAGATACGAAGAAAATAAGGTCTCTAGGCTGGAGACCTAAGCTCAACAGCGTCGAAGCCGTTAGAAAAACTGTTAGAGAAATATTAAGGGAATCTCAGTAGAAACTTTACATAAAAGTGTATAGATTGGACGTCTCTGCAACGTTTTTTGTAATCAAGAAAAAATCGGAAGTATCATCACAACGAACTATATAACGTCTACTTGTAGACTTCAGTATGTCTCAGCATAATAACAAGTTTATAATTCAAGTAAAACCCTTTCTGAAGAAAGGTGAGATACTCATGTCATCTAAATTTGCTAAGAAATGGGAAGAGAGGGATGGGAGTAGACTGAAAGCGGTTTTTAAATCTACGGCGCCTCTCAAATCTAAGGTTCAAATCGCTATTAGAAGGATTGAAGCCCAAATAGAATATATGCAGAATACAATTAACAACATGGTTGAAAGAGATAAATATCTCTTCTCGCAGATTGTTGAGGCGTACGCTTATAATCAGCCACAAAGGGCAAAGATCTTTGCAAACGAGTTGGCTGAACTTCGTAGAATAGCCAACTTTATGATGAGTGCTCAACTTGCCCTTGAAAGAGTTGTTTTGAGGTTCAAGACGGTTGCTCAGATGGGCAACATCGTCTCAGTAATAGCGCCAGCAACTAAAATAGTCCAAAGCGTAAGGTCCGGTCTCTCGGGAATACTGCCGCATGCTGAGAAGGAGCTTGGAGAGATTGGAACAATGTTAAACGACATAATGATTGAAGCAGGAGAGACCACAGGGTTTGCGCCGGACTTCGCAGTTGCGAGTGAAGATGCTAAGGCAATACTTTCGGAGGCAGCATTGGTTGCAGAGCAGAAGATGAAAGAAAAATTCCCAGAGTTACCCTCCTTGAAACAACCGGAAGAGGCAAGGCAAGACTCTGGTTTTCCTTAAAGCTAGTTTGGGAGATGATTTATGACGGAATCTGATTCAGACTATTTTAGGATTATCGGTAGCAATGTGAAAGATGAATATGGTAGAGATCTTGGTTGCATCAGATCCTTGCTTGCCGATCTCTCGGGTCAAGTTAAGGAAGTCTTGATAGAAGATAAGAACGAGCAGATTCTAAGATACCCATTCGAAAAATTCAAGGTCTATGAAGATAAGATCGTATTGAGATCTGATATTGAAGATGAAGTTCAATTTCTATCTGAAAATATTCCCGTCCTAAGGAAGAAATTAAAGGTCTTGAATGGGCTTTCAGAATCTGGGAAGGTTACCTCTGAAATTTATGAGAGCCTTAACGGTATTTTCTGCAAGGCTTTGGATGAGATGGAAAGCGCGGCTAAAAATATTCTGAGCAGTATCACTAGACAAGCGAGGGCGGAGGAAGAGAGCATCAAAAAATTGCATTTGGCGAGGATCTTCTTGGAGATAGAATATGGTATGGGAAATCTAAAGGATGAAGTCTACCAAAAATCTATTGCGTCGATACTAAAAGAAATAAATAATGCCTCCTATAGGAAGGTAAACCTCCAGAAAAGTAAGGAAATAATCAAGCATCTAACACAATCTGAAGATAAGTCTGAGTCAATCAGGGAAGTTGAGGCAAAAGCCTTAAAACCGACTCCCAAAGGTGATGAGTCCAAACCTTCCTGCGGGGTTAATGACGTCCCACATGAACAGCAAAAGTCCAATGACGAAAAGACAGTAACCAGAGTGCGCTTAATAGATGAAGAACGCTGACAAGCATTTTTCACTTAGCTGATTTATTTTAGCATGAGTGATTTTTCGAAACTCACAGACAGGTAACCTACCATACCATTTTTTAGGTAGTCGCTACAACATTAACTTGAGGTTCAAAGAATGGCTATAGAAAAGAAAAAAGTCGAAGAAGAATTGTGTATAATCCTTAAGAAGACAAATGCTATAGACTTCGGAGCTTTCAAACTCTCCAGCGGACGAGTCACACCATATTACATTGACTTAAGGGTTATACCGAGCTTTCCTGAGGCTTTCAGAATGGTTACAAATTTTCTTGTAAATGCCATAAACGCAGATTTAGGGGTCGAAAGTTTCGATAGGGTTTCGGGGATACCGTCCGCCGGAATACCCTTCGCGTCAATGGTGGCTTTCCGCCTTAATAAACCGTTCCTCTATACGAGGCATGGTGTTAGGCTAAGGGGAAGGGAAAGAAGGGTTGAAGGTGTGTTGATGCCGGGTGACCGTGTCCTCCTGATAGATGATTTAGTCACTACTGGGTTAAGCTTGAAAAAGGCAGCTTCAGCAATAAGGGCTGAAGGCGGAATAGTCACCGACGCTTATGTAATACTTGACAGAGAAGAAGGTGGGCGCGAAAAATTACTTGAGTACAATATAAATCTCCATTGCATCGTCAAGGTGAGCGACGCGGCTAAGAGGCTCTACGAGATGGGCACAATCGATGAAGACCAGTTGAAAATAATCTTGAAACAGACGAAGCGAAAATAGAAACATGTTTCAGAATTTGGAGTCGTCTTTTCTTCATCGATGAACGTGAGGTATCTTGAAGCTGAAAACTAAAGATAAAATAATCATTTTTGATGTTGAAGGCGTATTAATCCCTAAGGCGCGTTTCCTTTTCTTTGAAACCGCTGGAAAGATGGGAGTGATAACCTTCATGAAGGCTATTTTTTATGGTGTATTGTATGAAATTGGCTTATTCTCCTTAAATAGGTCTATGAAGAGTTTATATCGTCTTCTACGAGGGCTGCAGATTGAAGCCTTTCTCTCATTCTTCGAACA
>CAYSEL010000114.1:0-3679 GCA_964430035.1 uncultured Candidatus Bathyarchaeia archaeon | reverse complement strand
TATATATAAATAGTGCTAGTAAAAGAAAAAGATTTTTGTCAGTCTCTAACTTTCTCTTGGGTCTACGTGAACTACATAATACCTAAAACCTGTTTCTTGACTAACACTATCTTTATCTCTTCGACTATTTTGTTTGCTTTTGGGTGCGGCTTCAACGTTAAGCTTCAACAGTTCGCCACGCCTAATACCTGCTTTCAGAAAGACCATAGTTTTGTCCCTTGGATTCAGAACGGAGTTTATGAAATTTTTTCCTCCACACTTAAGAGCCTCTTCCCTGCTTTCGCTGCTTCACGCTCCAGTTCTTCACCCAGCTTATTGTACAGTACATTCTTCCCTATTCCAACCTTCCCGTAGACATGAATCTTCACATTCAAGTCTTCACATAGAACCGGCTCGAAACTTGTCTTAATATGCTCCAGCTCCCGCTCCCTGTGAGGAAGTCGAGGTGGAGTGTAATCGTGGAGCAGAACCCTTTTATCTCTGAAGACGCCAAGTCTGGATACTTGTTGAACATGACTAAATTTAGTCAAGAACAGAATATAGATGTGGAGTGAAAAAGTAGTTCTCACATGTGAATGAACACTTCAACCAGTTTTAGGAGGCGTAAAGGGGAGATGGTGGTGCATCCCTCATGATAGTTTATTATGTTGATGGTGCATGCCATTAAATGGTGACCTATTTTTCGTTGCATCCAATCAATTTTGCAAGTTCGTGTTACGCGGTGGCAGACAAGGACAGCAAGAGATTTATCTTCAAAAATTGTTAGAGGTTCTGGGGGAACGGTGGACATATGATTTTTCCTGAAGGGTTTTTGTGGGGTGTATCCATAAGTGGTTTTCAGTTCGAGATGGGTGACAATTTAGGGGAGTCTCTAGACCCCAATACCGACTGGTATGTATGGGTGCATGATGAAAAGAATATAAAGGGAGGCATTGTCAGCGGGGATTTTCCTGAGCACGGTGTGGACTACTGGCACAGGTACAGAGACGACCATGAGACCGCTAAGAGGATGGGGATGAACGCTTATAGAATAGGGGTTGAGTGGAGCAGAATATTTCCGAAGAGCACCGGAAATATTAATGTCGGTGTTGAAAAGTCAGCTGACGGCAAAATATCCAACATAAATATTGACGATGCATCGCTTGAGAAGCTGGAAAAGATTGCAGATAACGAAGCCTTAAACCATTATAAGAATATTATAATCGATTTGAGGGAGAAAGAGTTCAAAGTTTTTGTCTGCCTGAATCATTTCACTCTTCCCATATGGGTTCATGACCCCCTAGCTATGCGCAACTCGAATCTCCGCAAGGGTCCGAGAGGCTGGTTAGATGAAACCTCCATAGTTGAATTCGCCAAATACGCAGGCTATGTGGCTTGGAAGCTAGGTGACAGTGTTGACAGCTGGGCAACCTTCAATGAGCCAGTTGTCGTTTCTGAAGCCGGATATCTCATGCCGCAGTCAGGTTTCCCTCCGGCAGTCAGAAATTTTAAGGCTTACAGGAAGGCACTTGTTAACATGGCACTGGCTCATGCACGTGCTTACGACGCAGTGAAGAAGGCAGATACGGTGAGGGCCGATGAAGATAGCTCGGCAGCGGCAGACATTGGGCTTATCCATAATGTAGTCCCTGTGAAACCGTTGACCAGTGATGAAAGCGGTGCCAATGCAGCCAAGTTTATGGATTACATGCACAACCGTTACATTATAGATGCCGTAACAGAAGGGACGCTGAGCTTCAGTTTCCATGAGAAACATGAAGAATCGAAGGCTTACATGAGGAACAGAATTGATTGGATAGGCGTGAACTATTATACACGTTATGTGGTTAAGGGGAAAACATCAATCTTGGCAAAGCTAGCATACGGGATTTCAGCCTTGCCGGACCTTGCGCAAGGTTACGGCTTTGCTTGTGAACCTAGATCGGTCTCGAAGGATGGACTACCAACATCAGATTTTGGATGGGAAGTTTACCCGCAAGGCATACTTGAATCCTTAAGGCGAATGAAAACCTATGGTAGACCTATGTACATAACCGAGAATGGGATAGCGGATGCTGAGGATAGGCTTAGACCACAGTTCATCGTTGACCACCTCATGATGTTAGACAAGGCAATAAATGAAGAGAAGATGGATTGTCGGGGATACTTCCACTGGTCTCTAATCGACAATTATGAGTGGGCAAAGGGATTCGACATGAAATTCGGTCTCTGTGCCGTCAACCTTGAAACCAAGGAGAGAATCCAGAGGAAAATCGCGGAGATATACCGCCAAATAATAGAGAAAGGCAAAGTAGATATAATCTAGCCATTCACTAGTTCATAAAGAAGATTTAAATCTAAGAAATGATTCCGCCTGCCCACGGTCCCTTCTCTGTTCTCTCAAGTATTCTGGCAGTTTTGTTTAGAACTATCAAAACCCTTCTTAAGGGTTGCTACGTGCGCGCATTTGAGGTAATACTAAGGCACTTTTGTTATTACATGTAGGATTAAGAGATAGAAGTTGAAAATTATGAATGGGTAATGGGAGAAAAACTGCTGCTGAACGGAAGGCCTGTTTTCTTCAAGTGGCGTTATTTGAAATGCTCAGCCATTTCCTCGTTCCCAGGCGCCTTTAGTATTCCATCTATGATTTCGTTCACTTGCTTTAAACTATTTGTTCTTATGCCCATCATGAACCAGAGAGCCAGTACGTCTAGACCTCCTTTGATTGGCTTCAAAGACCCATTCCGCCTTCATTATCCTAGGCAACATTCTTCTTTTCGTCGATTATTCTTTTCATTCCTCTTCCCCCTCCCTAAACTTTCACGGATACCTTAAATCCGTATTATGTTTGAGATTCTAGATGCCATAGGAGGCGTTTTCTTGGAGTCTTATATGTTAGTTAAGCCGAGATTGAAAGCATTAGACCAGGCTATTATGAAGAGGGTAAAGTGTGAAACCTCGGGAAGAAGCTGTTCTTTCATCTGGATTTTGCTTTGATCTCTGCTGCGGGGGTTGTCAGCCTTGGTTGCTGGGTTATCTAGAAATGTTACATGTCTGCGTCTTGGTGCCGAAGTAGTGGACGAGGTTTTTTCAGGCTTGGAGCCTAAAGACTTCGCTGTTCTTCACGGATCAGCGTCCAATCTTATGCTACTTAATCTCTGCGTTCGCTACCAGCTTTCGCCGCCTAGCGGCGGATTGAATTCTACGGCAGTCTTTATTGATGGAGGAAACATTTTTAATCCATATGTCGTAGCTGAGGTTGCACGCCGCTATGGTCTAATTCCCAAGGATGCTTTAAAGAGGATCTATGTCTCTAGGGCTTTTACGGCATATCAGCTCTCATCATTAATTCTTGAAGGATTGGAGGAGGCTGTTAAAAATTTCAGATCTAGATTTGTCGCTGTTTCAGGCATTTCCGACCTTTTCCTGGATAGGGACGTGCCTAAGACTGAGGCTCAAGAAATATTCATGAAGACTTGCGGTAGACTTCAGAGGATTGCAAGGGAGAATGAAATCGTTGTAGCAGCTTCCTACGCGAGAAGGAGGAACAACAGCAGAAGCTTATTTCTGGAGGCTATTCTTCAAGGAGAAGCCAGCGTCATTCTGGGTTTGAAGCAGAGCCGCGGCGTCCTGAGATTCTCCCTAGAGAAGCATCCGAAGATTATCCCCTTCTCCGCTGAGCTTATCGGAAAGAATG
>CAYSEL010000113.1:0-9491 GCA_964430035.1 uncultured Candidatus Bathyarchaeia archaeon | reverse complement strand
TTCGCAACTTCATCATAGACAAAAACAATGAAACATTTTATTTCATAAAAAATAAACTTTAAAAAAAGTTATCAAAAACTACTGTGGTGAAAAGTCTTTAATTGGTTCTCTGAAAACTTTCGGCTTAACCTTCCTCGCAATCTTCCGAATGTTTTCCTCTGTTTTAAGTACTTCTTCCCTGTTCAAATAAACCGTGAAGGTGAGCTCTACTTTATATTGCTTCCCAGGTTCTAATTTTATGACTCTGTTTCTCTCCCTCTCGAAACTTTTTGGGTTCGGAAAGCTTGTGCCAGGCTCTAACCCCACCACATACCCGTCTTCTAATGCCCCGGTATTCTTCCATAAAGTGAAGCAGGGCAGCTCATTAAGCAGGAAAGAGATTGAGGCAGCCTTATCACCACCTTTATTGATCAGCATAACGCATGTGTGGTTTTCCTCATCAGCCAGTAACTCCGTGAAGTAGACTTGCTCAATGAAGCCGCTTTTGGGCGAGTCAAAAGCGTCGAATCCTTCAATACCACGGCTAGATATCGAGTCTCTTGGCGAGACACATTTAATAGGCGCCATAAAACGTGCACCCTCCTCCAAAAACGGAGCACCATAGTTGCAGTGGTATAGAATCTGCATCTCGTCTGGGATACCACGAAGATTTGTGATGCTGTCAGAAATCTTCAAGGAATTACTTCCAGGAGTTGTTGTGATTGAGGTTGTTAATGCTAAGTTGGGACCAAACATAGACCTTTCGTAGACGACGCCTTCGACACATATCTCGAAAGGCGGCTTCAACCCAATTCTGACTTTAACTTTGCTGGCGGGAATATTCGCAATTCTTCCGTGAAGTGTTAGGATAACATCTTTTCGCCTACCCATATTATCTATGATTGTGTCGGGACCAGGTGCACCTAAACTGCTGAGCCCACATCTAACAATCCATTCGTTAAAGCCGTCCAGCCAGCCTAAACCACCCCTAGCCTCAAGATTCAAATGATGCGGATGGACTAATTCTTTGATTGGAGAGATCCAGCCTAGAAAGTTGCCTTTATATTCACCTTTCCATATGCTCATACCCCGTGTTGGGACGACGATAAAGGAGAGCTCCCCATTATTGACCGTTATTATATCTATGTTGTCAGATAAACCGCCATGTAGTCTCTTCTTTTCGACGCTCCATCCATGAGCTAAACCGAGCTCTTCGCTTGAGATGCTCCAATCTTCAACATAAACACCTTTCTCGACATCTGTCAATGTCTTGGAAAAATAAGGCTTGCTCATAGGAACCAAAGGTCACCAAAACAGATTATGTATAATGAATATTAAAGTCTTTTTAACATGGATATGCTGGAACCAATAACTTCTTATTCTACACATAAAGAAAAATGAAAAACTTAATCGTCAGAAAGTTTTAAGTTTCTCTCCTTATCTAAAAGGAGGCTAGTGAGAGGAATGCGAGATACAACACAGGGATTTATACTCCTTGCATTAAGTTTTTTTACAATGATTATTTATTTCTGGGCGATCTTCCTTTCTCCGAAGGACGTAGAATACCTAGGTCTTACAATCTCTGAGTGGGCAATTATTGTTCCAGTTATGCTTATTGTCTACCTATTCCTCGTCGTAGTTGCGTGGATCGGATGGGCCATGGTTACAACGCCCCCATCTTTACCGCCTAAACAAGAAGAAGGCAAGGAAATCGAGCAGAAAAATTCCAAGACATGACTGTTAAGAATTTTTTCATTAGGGACCGGCAGTCAGGGAGCCGATGCTGTGGGGAAACGTGACCAGTGTTCGTGAACGATCTTCCACTCTCCATGATGTTTTGTTAGGAAGATGGTCACACGCGACTGGATATCGAATTTTAAGTCTCGGATCTCACCGCGATATCGTATTATGAAAGCGGCTAAAGCAGAGTCGTCGAGGAAGATAACCTTCCAAGATCTAGTCTCGTAATCATACTTCTTCAGCACCCTGAGCGCCTTAGCCTCATTATCTAATCCTTCGGGACCCTGAAGCTCGAATGGTGGCCAATCATCAAATTTTGTGTATCTTTCCTTATGGACTAAACGTTCAATAGCCTTGGCATCTCGATTTTTTATCGCCTCGATCCGTCGAATTACAATGTTCCTAACATCTTCTTCAAGCGGAACTCTCCATTTAGGAATGATCTTTATGCCGCAGTGTATACAAAACTCAGAATCTTCCTGAATCTCTTTTCCACAATTCGGGCAGAACAATATGAGACACGCTCCATTAGAAGGAAAGGCTTACAACCTCAAAATCTTTTCTCAATTTTTAAGAAAGATAATGTAGGTAATGAGTCGACAATACGTTAAGTTCATATTCTCTAAGCGCATTGATAATGTTAGGTTTTTTAGCCTTGGTTGAGGAGAGTTGAAAAATGGGAAAGTCTTCGCAGATCTCTGGCTTCTACAAACTTAGCATAGATGAGAGGCTGAAGTTTGTAAAAGATTTTGCAGACCTAACCGATGAAGAGGTCAAACTTTTACAGTCAGCGGGCTCTCTAAGCATTAACCTCGCTGACCGCATGATAGAGAATGTGATAGGCACATTTCCCATACCCTTAGGCATAGCGGTGAACTTTCTAATAAATGGCAAAGATTATCTTATTCCAATGGCTATTGAAGAGCCTTCAGTAGTCGCAGCGGCAAGTTACGCTGCCAAGATGGCGAGAAGCAAAGGTGGATTCTTTACAAGTAGCACGGAGCCAGTGATGATTGGACAGATCCAAACAGTCAGGGTTAAGGATCCTTACAAAGCAAGGATGGCAATTCTACAAGCGAAGGATGAAATCTTAAAAAAAGCGAATGAGCAGGATCCGCTACTTGTCTCTGTAGGCGGCGGAGCTAAGGACCTCCGCGTAAAAGTCATTGAAACCTTTAAAGGATCAATGGTAATCACTGAATTGTTGATCGATTGCCGGGACGCAATGGGCGCAAACGCTGTAAACACTATGTGTGAAGCAGTAGCGCCGATGATTGAAAGGATCACAAGGGGAAGGGTCTTCCTACGAATAGTCTCAAACCTTGCGACTGAACGCTTAGCGCGGGCTTGGACTGTTGTCGATAAAGAGGCTGTGGGAGGCGAAGAAGTAGTCGACGGGATTATTGAAGCTTATGCCTTTGCATCCGCAGATCCCTACAGAGCGGCGACCCACAACAAGGGCATATTGAATGGCATAATCGCGGTAGTCATAGCAACATGTAATGATCATAGAGCAGTCGAGGCAGGAGCGCATGCGTATGCTGCAAGAACAGGCCGTTATCTGCCACTTTCGGTTTGGGAGAAAGATGAGAATGGCGACCTTGTTGGCTCAATCGAGATGCCGATGGCCGTAGGGACAATAGGCGGTGCTACAAAAGTGCATCCATTAGCGAGAGTTGCCTTAAAAATTCTTGGTGTGAAGTCTGCACGTGAACTCGGGGAGGTCTTAGCAGCCGTAGGTTTAGCCCAAAACCTTGGAGCGTTAAGGGCTCTTTCCAGTGAGGGTATACAGAGGGGGCACATGTCGCTTCACGCTAGGAATATTGCGATTATGGCTGGGGCGACAGGAGACTTAATAGATATTGTTGCCGAGAGGATGGTTGAGGAACGGAAAATTAGGATGGACAGGGCCAAGGAGATTATAGAAGAATATAGAAGCAAGGTTTAGCCATATCTTTTGTTGGGGTCCTATGAAGAGGATAACCAATGTGGATAACCTTTTCTTCCTTGTCTCCGGCGAGAATCCGACTCTTCCTTTTTCCGAGATTAAGTCTATACTTAATGCTGAGGGCTTCAGGTTTCAGGTCCTTGAAGGGTCAACTCAATTATTAAGGTGTAGAGCCGATCTCAGATGCGTGCAAGCGATCAAACGTAGGTCGGCAATGGTAAGGGTCTGCGGGGTTGAATTATACAACTGCAAAGCGGATTCAGACATAATCCTCAACTATGCAAAGCAGGTTGACCCTGCCCCATTCATCGATAAAGGCGCGAGTTTTGTCGTCCGCATAAAAAGGGTAAAGGGGAGCTCAAGACAGATCAACAGGCCATATCTAGAAAGTAAAATAGGCGAATTCATACTGGAAAAAATGCCAGAGGCAAGGGTTGATCTGAAAGCGCCTCAAAAAATATTCTTCGGTGTCTTAACGGATGACAGGTTCATTTTCGGATTGAAGCTGGCTGAGATCAAGCCTAAAAGTTTCATTGATAGGGGACCGCCGAAGAAAGCCTTCTCCCACGCAACAACGATGCCAGCGAAGCTTGCAAGATGCATGGTCAATCTCGCTCAACCTAAAATCGGCGACCTACTCTTAGATCCTTTCTGTGGGACAGGTAGTTTTCTCGTTGAGGCAGGTTTGATCGGATGCAGAATTATTGGTTTCGATGTTAAGCGTTCAATGGTGAAGGGAAGCCTAAAGAATCTTAACCTTTACAGCGTATCTTTTGAGGGCTTATTCGTCTCAGATGCCCGTTTCGTCCCCTTATCTGATACGAGCGTAGACTGCATTGTAACAGACCCACCTTATGGGACGGCGGCTACAACGTTAGGCTTGGGTACACGGGATATTTTGGAACATTTCTTTTCTTCGGCACGTAAAATCCTCAAGAAATGTGGAAGGATCTGCCTAGCTGCCCCGAAAACTCTTAATGTCAAAGAGATTGCTGAGAAATTAGGCTTTAAGCATGTGGAGTCACATTTTATCTACGTCCACAGAAGGTTGACCCGAGAGATCGCGGTCTTTCAAAAGGATGAAAAAGAATCTTCATCGAGGCATGAATGAAATGAGCCTTAGAATAACTTTCTTAGGAACTGCCGGAAGCATACCAACCTTAACGAGGTCACTCTCAGCAGTGGCCATACAACGTGAAGGTGAACTCATCTTATTCGACTGTGGAGAGGGTCTGCAGAGGCAGATGATTAAAGCTAAGATTGGCTTTAACCGTAAGACCAAAGTCTTTATTACCCACATGCATGGAGACCACGTTCTAGGCTTACCAGGAATTCTACAGACAATGTCCCTCCTCCGTAGGGAGAAACCGCTCTATATTTACGGTCCTGTTGGAATAGAAGCCTTCGTAAAAGCCATCATCGAAACAGTTAAGTTTTCGCTGGTCTTCTCAATCGAAGTTAATGAAATAAAAGAGGAGGGCGTTGTCCTCCAAGAGAAAGACTATGATGTGCGTGCAGCTTGGGCTGAACATTCTATTCCCACATTAGCGTACGCTTTGATTGAGAAACCTCGTCCAGGCAAATTCTACCCGGAGAAAGCATCCGCATTAGGTGTCCCTAAAGGGCATTTATGGTCTATGCTTCAGCAAGGTCACGAAGTTAAGCTCCCCAATGGAAGGATTGTCCAACCAAGTGAGGTCTTAGGACCCTCAAGACCGGGTCGGAAGGTTGTCTATGTGGGAGATACGAAGCCTTCGGATAGAATTGCTGAGTTTGCGAAGGGAGCTGACATCTTGATCCACGAAGCGACATTCGGTGAAGAACTTGCAGAAAGGGCTGAAGAGGATAAGCACTCCACACCTAGCGGAGCTGCGCTCATCGCGAAGAAGGCTGGAGTCAAACTTCTAATCTTGACGCACATAAGCGCCCGCTACAGCGATCCAAGCATCCTAGCCGAGGAAGCTAAGAAGGTCTTCCCAGAAGTGCTTGTGGCTGAAGACTTCATGAAGATCGATATTCCATTTCGCGAGGTATAGATGGAAGACGGAAAGTTTTTAGATGCTTTGCAAAATCGCCTTAAGCCTTTCTAAGCTTTCCAGTATGCTTCTTTCTGATTCTATAATTAGCGTTCCTTTATAATCTATTCTCTTAAGATTCGAGATCACTTTAACCCAGTCTATGTTTCCCTCTCCTATGCCAAGGTGGCTATCACGGTCTCCATTGTTGTCGTGGACATGTGCGTGAATGATTTTTTGTGAAAAAGTTTCCATAAATCTGTAAATTTGATTGTTTAGGTTTGCATGCCCAACATCAAGCGCCAAGCCTAACTCGAGGTCTGCAAGTTCCTCATAGAATCTAGTGAAATCCTCAACATTTGTCAATAGAAAGGGAAAAGGCGAAGGTCCGTTCTCGATAGCGATATTTAAGCCAAGTTCATCTGCAAACTTCTTTAATTCACACACAGTTTCAAGGTTAATCTCCCAATCTAAACAAGGATATATATGGCTAATTCCAGTCTTGAGACCCGGATGGAAGACCCAGAGATTCGAGCTGAGATTGCTTGAGAATAGAAGAGACTTTCTTAGACGCTTGAGAACAGTTCGCCTAATGTAGCCGCTCGGGGATGCAATATTAACATCAGCGAAGGGAGCGTGAACCGAAAGGCAGAAACCTTTCTCTTGCACAACCTTTTTCAGTAAGCCAACGCGCCTACTATTAAGAACATGGAGACCCTCATCGACAAGCTCGATATTTTTAATGGTTACCTTTTTCAACTCTTCAACGAGAAGAGGAAAGGGTTTCCCCAAGCAGTAGAGCATCGAAAGCCCAATTTTCACAGTTTTAAGCCTCATCGTCTTAAGTTTTAGAGGTCAACCATTCTATAAGAACCTTCGGTCTATCGCATCTAATATTAACATGGATCGGTCCTAGCGGTGACTCTCCACTGGATTGAGAGAACGATACATGACCGCAGTAGGCAGCTTGCTTGTTAATATAAAAGTTTATCTCCTCATCTTCAACACTACTCATCAAAAGAGCTCTGGCGGCGTCACGGATCCTCTCTATTCTTAGTATCTCCTGAAGTTTTAAGAGGGGTTCAAGACCCTCCTTCTCTCCAAATAAACGTTTCCTATCTGCTTCGTCCTTGACTTCAAGAGGAAATTCGCCGAATATATTTTTCACGGCCACCATAACTTTTTCAAGGTCTTCCGTGGGATTAACGTCAGCATCAATCCTAACCTTTATTACGCCGAAATCATTCATTTCTTAACCACCGCCTGAAAAGGCGATATAACTTCTTCCTAAGATTGTCTATTGTCCCTTCGTTCATTAGGATTAAGTCGGCTTGTGCGATGACCTCTCCGATTCCAACCTTCAGTTCCCTTTCATCCCTTTCGATGAAGGCTTCCCAATTTTTAGGATCGTCGCTTCGATTCCTTTTGAGGAGACGCCTAAACCTTGTTCCAGGAGAGGCATGAATCGCAAGAATCTTAAACTTTGGGAAAAACTTCCTAAACTCATTCACTTCTTCCATACTTCTGATCCCGTCGATAATCATTATGGAAGAGTTAGAAGCCATAATCTTCGGTATCAACCTCCTTGCTAAAACCTCTGGACCCTCCTCCTCCCTTAACTGAAGCATCAATTTGCCGAGATTTTCAGGAGTAGGTTCGAGATTTCTGCGAGCTGCTTCAGCACGTACTTCGTCACCCATCACGAATAATGGCAGGTTATACGCTTTAACAACCTCTTGAACAGTATTTTTCCCCGAACCTGGCATCCCAGTTATTCCAATAACTGTTTTCTCCGTCAACTTGTATACTTTACCTACCTTTCTAGTTGCTTAACATGGACTTATTTTTTCTTCCAACGCGGAACAAATCACTTTCCCATTCATACATCGAAGAATAAATAAACCTGAACATAAACCTTAACCTCAGCGTCACTTTAATATACTGAATCTAGGCTTAGGTATAACAATAACCATCAGAGGAAAGTTCTGAACTTGGAACCCCTCAGAAGTTTTATAGCCTTCGATATTGAGGAAGAGGCGGTCTTAAGGAACATTTCGAATGTTCAAGAAAGGTTAATTAGGACAGGCGCCGGTCTCAGACTGATAAAACCTGAAAATATACACATAACATTAAGATTTCTAGGCGATATTTCCATAACCCAAGTAGACGATATTCATCAAGAGATGGAGAAAATAAGCTTTGTACCCTTTGATATCGAGATAAAGGGGTTGGGGGCTTTTCCAAACATGAGACGGATAAGGGTCATTTGGGCTGGGATACACAGAGGCATAGACGAGCTAAGAGGCATTTTCTATCAACTGGAGTCTGGTTTACGTAACTTAGGGTTCAAACCGGACCCCAAAGGTTTCAGCCCGCACCTAACAATTGCCCGTGTCAAGTCAGGTCGAAATAGAGATCAGCTAACGAGACTGATAAGAGAGTTTGAAGACTATGAGTTCGGCTTAGTCAAGGCTCAATGCTTGAGACTAAAAAGAAGCGTCTTAACCTCTCAAGGACCGATATACTCTGTTTTACGGGAGACCTGTCGCAAAAGTTTGAATACTATCTACTCACATCTAGATTGTTTGGAAGACCAATGATGAGAGAAGACGTGGACATAAAGATCCAAAGGATATGCAAAGAAGCTCTCAGAAGAGCTAGCCCAACCGAAAGAGAGAGGGAAGAAACACTTAGTTTCGCTAAAAGAATCGCAAAGAGATTGGAAGATCGGCTTAAAGCAGATGGCTTTAAAGCAGAAGTTCAAATCGAAGGATCTGTAGCCAAAGACACGTGGCTAGCTGGCGAAAAGGACATAGATCTCTTCATATTGATCCCAAAGGACTATGGAAGGGAAGCCTTTTTAAAAATCTTGGAAATCGCAAAAAAAGATGTGGGAGGAAATTACCTTGAAGCTTACGCAGAACATCCTTATATCCAAGTTAAGATGGAAGGCTTCACTGTTGAGTTTGTTCCATGCTTTAAGCTGGAAGGGGTAGAGGATGCTGCCTCATCAGTAGATAGGACGCCTTTTCACACGGCATATGTTAAAAGACGGCTTAATCCCAAAATCAGAGATGAAATTCTCCTTCTAAAGAGATTTATGCATGGCATTGGCACCTACGGAGCTGAGATAAAAGTTGGAGGCTTCAGCGGATATCTCTGTGAACTACTTACTCTCCGTTACGGCTCGTTTCTCAACCTACTTAAAGCATCCTCTAATTGGCATAGGAGAGAGATCATCGACCTAGAAGGATTTTACAGAGGCTTTGAAGATGAGGCTAGGAAGATCTTCCCAGAGCCATTTATTGTCGTCGATCCAGTGGATAAAGGCAGAAACGTGGCTTCAGCCGTCAGAATTAATAAACTCAGCGAGTTCATCGCCGCCTCAAGAGAATTCTTGAAGAACCCAAGCTTAGAATTTTTCTATCCTCCCGAAACCCCGGCATATTCCGTCAACGAACTATTTGAAGCCTTAAGCCTTAGAGGGACAACTTTGATATTTTTAAAAACTGGGGTAGTTAAAGCGGTTCCTGATGTGCTTTGGGGTCAGCTCTACCGGTCTCAAAAAGCCCTTGGAAGCCTTATTCGGCAACATGGTTTCACAGTTATAAGCGACGGTGTTTGGAGCGACGAAGAGTCTGTAAGCGTCTTCCTTTTCGAGTTATATTCGCGATTTCTCCCAGCGATCGAGAAGCATATCGGTCCACCGATTAATAAGAAAGAGGACTGCGAAAGGTTTCTCGCGAAATATTCAGAGCCTTCCATGAGGATTTCCGGACCTAGGATAGAAGGGGATAGGTGGGTAGTTG
>CAYSEL010000112.1:0-2843 GCA_964430035.1 uncultured Candidatus Bathyarchaeia archaeon | reverse complement strand
GTTTAACATAACCATGCCCGAGCCCATCGTTATAAAAGATTCCGCTACAGAAGCAATTCTCAAAGAGGCATCAGAATTTGCTGAGCAGGAATTGATGAAAAGGATGCCTGAGCCGCCTCTTAATGTTGAACTTCCGAGACTGGTTAAGCCCAGTAAACCGCTTATAGCTTTGGCTGCTGATGGTTCAGAAGTCTATGTCTCTAATGGTTCTGATACCACGGAAGATTTCCCCGACTTTTTCGGGGAGTCTTCATTTTTTATTCTTGAACAGCTTATAATGGATTACATTGAAAGGCATAATGGAGACTTAAATGTGACAAGCTGTGCGAAGGAACTTAATATACCGCGCGAAAAAATTTTGGAAGCTCTCGAATCCTTAAGCAGAAAAGGGAAGATTAAGGTTGAGCAGTGACGATAATGAGCGCCCTGGAAGAGCTCGAGCAGGCCGCTGTGAAGCACGCTCAAGAGGCAGTGGCGCTAGACAAACAGGGAAAGAAGGACTTAGCGATAGCATCTTATCAGAAGGCTATCGACTGCCTACTAAAACTTGTTAATATATATCCTAACCACAATTTGAGTAGAATCTACATACAGAGAGCAGAGGTTTACAAAACAAGAGTTCGTGTTCTCCAAGAATATGGGTTCACTAAATCGAATGAAGAGGAAACTATCACTTACAAATCTGTTGAGACATCACAAACAAGTCCTTTTGACGAGTTAGTCGTAAGGGAACCCCCAAAGGTCACGTGGGAGGATATCGTAGGCCTCGAAGACGCAAAAAAAGCTATAAGAGAAGCTGTTATCTACCCATCTTTGAGGCCCGATCTTTTCCCATTAGGTTGGCCTAAAGGTATACTTCTCTTCGGTCCACCAGGATGCGGTAAGACTCTGCTAGTTGCAGCTGTCGCTAATGAGATTGAAGCCACATTTATCTCTGTTGATGCTGCCTCAATCATGTCAAAATGGTTAGGGGAGGCTGAACGGAACGTTGCGAGGCTCTTTAATATGGCGAGGAAGGCAGCTAAAGATTCCCCTTCAATCATATTTATCGATGAGGCGGACTCCTTAATGGGGACCCGTATGCTTGAGGTCGGCGGTGAGACAAGAATGAGAAACCAGTTTCTGAAAGAGATGGACGGCATAATTGATAAGAAGAACCCGATCCGTGTCTATGTCATCAGCTCGACTAACAAGCCGTGGACCCTTGATGTGCCCTTCATTAGAAGGTTTCAGAAAAGGATATATGTCCCTCCGCCAGACCTTGCTGGACGCCTTCAAATGCTTAAACTTTACACCAGTTGCCTTAAAATATCGTCAGATGTCAACCTAAATGAGCTAGCAAGATTAACTGAGGGGTTCTCTGGAAGCGACATAATGGACATTTGTCAGTCTGCTCAGCTTAAAGTGAATAGTGAACTCTTCGAAGCGGGAAGGGCTGATGGAAAAAGTCAACCGCGGGAGATTACGATGGCTGACTTTCTCGAGATTTTAGGTAATAGAAAACCAAGCATAAGCAAAGACTCTTTGTCACAGTATGAAAAATGGTATAACAACTTCAAAGCGTTGTGACCAGTTAGGCATTAACTCGCAAAAATCTTAGACTGCCTTTTCTATGTAGCAAAATAGAATAGTCAGCTAGGCAACAAAGTATATGGATAAGATTAATTAGGGATTAAGTTTTGTTTTGATATGGCTGGGCGGATGGGATTCATGCCTAACAACGAAGAAGAAATGGTAGTTACGCCATGGACTGTGTCTGGTAAGATAGATTACAGCCGATTAGTTGCAGAGTTCGGAACGCAGCCTATAACTGAAGAACTCCTCAAAAGGATAGAGAAGCATGCAGGAGAGATGCACCTTCAGCTCAGGAGAGGCATATTCTTCTCTCATCGAGACTTAGATTGGATACTCGATATGTATGAATCTGGCTTAAAATTCTATCTCTACACTGGCCGGGGGCCGTCTGGACCTGTTCATATTGGTCACATGGTTCCTTGGATATTCACGAAATATCTCCAAGACAAATTCGATGCTAAGCTCTACTTCCAAATGACTGATGATGAGAAGTTCCTTGTAAACCCTGACTTTGAACTTAAAGACTCCACAGGTTTTGCTTACGACAACGCTTTAGATGTTGTGGCGACGGGATTTGACCCTAAAAAGACAAAGATCATTATGGACGTTAAAGACTCTGGTTTGCTTTACAAGTTGGCGCTTCAGATCGCCAAAAAGGTTACATTTTCAACAGTGAAAGCAACCTTCGGTTTTAACGAGAGCTCAAACATCGGAATAATCTTCTTTCCCGCCATTCAAGCAGCCCCAGCGTTTCTTGAATCCGCATTGACAGGTGTCAACGTGCCATGTCTAATACCTGCCGCAATTGATCAGGATCCCTACTGGCGTGTTACGAGAGATGTAGCCCCAAAACTTGGCTACTTTAAGCCTGCTCAGATCCACTCGAAGTTTCTGCCCGGTTTGGGGAAGGGCGGAAAGATGTCTGCCTCGCTTCCTGAGACCTGTATATTCACCGTCGACACGCCTGAGGTTGCGGAGCAAAAGCTATGGAACGCCTTCACAGGAGGTAAACCCACTGTCAGTGAGCAGAGAAGGAGCGGCGGAGACCCATTTATCTGCCCAATCTACTACTATGAATATTATCTATTCGAAGAGGACGATGAGAAACTGAAGGAGATAAGCATCAGATGTAGAAGTGGCGAGCTCCTATGCGGCGAGCACAAGCTTGCACTAGCGGAGAAAGTGAAAAAGTTTCTGAAGGAACATCAGAAGAAGAGGGAAAAAGCAAAGGACATTCTAAATGATCTCTTATTCGACAACCCCTGATC
>CAYSEL010000111.1:0-7397 GCA_964430035.1 uncultured Candidatus Bathyarchaeia archaeon | reverse complement strand
GCTATGATACAGAACAATAATCGAATGCATAAGTCTCTAAAATGTGGAATCTTGTTCGAATAATTCGTAGATCAAGCTTGATACTAATTTCGTAAACTCAAGATTGAAGCTTCTGTTGGTAATGCCTAAAAGAACGTAACTCAAATATGTTTTGAGCCTAGCAACAACCAAAAGAATAAAATAGATTGCCTATGCTTATAATAAGCGTTAAGGTGCTACAAGCTGTCGAGGTCGTGCAATACTTGAATTTGAGTTCGCAGATTTTCTCCGCTAACGAGGATAAAGATGCTTTATTGGATAATCACGTATAAAAATATTAATGGATGCTTCTGAGTATGATAGAAGAGGAAAGAATACATATGGCCAGGGCTAAAATGAGTGTGAGAATAGATGAAGAACTAGTCAAGTGGGTTGATGTTGGCGCCTGTTCCTATCACCCATTTGTCGTCTTTCAGGTAAACCCATGCAAACATTAGGGGTACAAAAATCCCAGTTATAGAACATGTAAAGCGTATTAGGATCCAATTTGGTGTCTCAAACAAAATAATAGTTTACTATTGCCCCTGAAGTTTTCTTGTCAAAATCTTGTGGCCGCATTTTCCTCCTAACCTTTGAAAGCATTCCATCAGCTCCAATAAGATAGCGAGCCTTAACCTCCTCTTGCTTCCCTCCCGCCGACACTTTAACGATTATTTTGTCTTCAACAAAATCAATTAGTGAGTGTTGTTCCACCCATGTTATATTAAGATAGTTAACTATTCTACTTCTTGGAAATAGACCTTGACGTTTATTGTGGAAGTCTTTTTAATGGAGAGAGATTATATGTTGATGGAATAAAAAGATGAAGAAGCCCCATAAGTGACCAATATGATTGTAAAGGACCCTATCTGCGGGGTTCCTCTTGACCTTGAGAAAACGGAGAATAAAGCTAATGTCAGAGGAAGAACATACTATTTCTGCAGTGATAATTGTAAACGCATTTTTCTTGAAAGATCCTATATTGCATATTTTTCAATGGAAATTGGTATTAAAAGCGAGATTCCAACGTATAGTGGTGGTCTAGGAGTATTAGCAGGGGATACTATTCGTTCATGCGCTGATCTTCGGATCCCAATGGTTGCTGTCACACTGGTGAGCAGGAAAGGATACCTAAGGCAAAAGTTGACTGAGGATGGCTTGCAAATTGAGTATCCTGACGAGTGGGATCCTTCCAGATTTATGGATTTGATGCCTCCGATCGTTAACATAAGGATGGGCGGAAGGAATGTTAAGGTTCGCTCCTGGCTATATGAATATCAGAGCCAGACAGGCGGCTTAGTTCCCATACTCTTTTTGGATACAAACGTGGATGATAATGCGCCTGAGGATAGGCAGATTACGGATTTTCTTTACGGAGGAGACGAAAGATATAGGCTGCAGCAGGAGATAGTTCTTGGCATAGGCGGCGTAAGGATGCTTGATGCATTGAACTTCAATGTAAGAAAGTATCACATGAATGAGGGGCATTCAAGTCTTCTAACTCTTGAATTGATGAAGAGAAACGGGATGAACCCGGATAAAGTCAGAAGCATATGTATCTTTACGACGCATACCCCCGTTGAAGCGGCATTTGACAAATTTTCCTATGACTTAGTGCAAGAGCTGCTGGGCGATGAATTTCCAATAGAGACTCTTAAGATGGAAGGCGGAACAGATAGGCTTAACATGACTCTGTTAGCCTTGAATCTGAGCAAATACATTAACGGTGTTACGAAGGCCCATATGGAATTCTCGAAGAAGCTCTTTCCGGGACGTAAGATCTGGGCAATAACGAATGGTGTGCATTCTTTAACATGGACATGCGAGGATATGAAAAATCTTTTTGACAAATATATTCCGGGGTGGGCAAATGAGCCTGAACTTCTTGTGAGGGTTGACGAGATTCCTACTGATGAGCTCTGGAATGCACATGTGAACGCTAAGAAGAATCTCTTGACATTTGTTCGCGAAAAGGCGAATGTGAATATGGATCTATCAGTTTTGACCATAGGATTCGCTAGAAGGGCTACCGACTACAAGCGTGCTACGCTCATTTTTTCAGATATTTGCCGATTAAGAGAGATAAACAAGCAGGGAAGAATACAGATAATCTTTGCAGGTAAGGCGCATCCTAAGGATGTTTCCGGCAAACAGATAATCAGAGAAGTCTTCAGGTACAAGGAATTGCTTAAAAATGAGGTAACTATTGCATATCTTGAAAATTATGATATAAGCATTGCTGCAAAACTTACTTCAGGCGTCGACGTTTGGCTGAACACACCGCTGCCGCCCCTTGAGGCTTCAGGTACAAGCGGGATGAAGGCCGCTCATAATGGGGTCATAAACTTCAGCGTTTTAGACGGCTGGTGGCTGGAAGGCTGCGTAGAAGGAGTAACTGGATGGTCGATTGGTCCGAGACCAGATGAACAATTGGATGATAGAGAAAGGAGAATTCGGGAACTTCAAGATCTTTATAATAAGCTTGAATACTTGATCATTCCGATGTATTACGGAAACAGGGACTCATGGGTGAAGATGATGAAGAATTCCATAGGCAAGGTCGCCTACTACTTTAATAGTCACCGAATGATCAGAAGGTATGCTACAGAAGCCTACATGCTCTTATAAGATATTAACAAGATTTTCTGGACTGGATCTTATCTGCAAGGCATTTCTTCACGAAGAAAATATTCTCATAAAGTGTGTTGCTGATTCTCTGTCGCTTCTAAGAGCGCTCTTCTTAGATCATTGCCTTTTAAATTGGACAACCTTATTTTTCTAAATCGCTTAGCTAAGCCAGGTTCACGAAGTGAAAATTCCGCCCACTTTTCAAAGTCGCCGTTAAGATTGTGAAATCTGAGGGACTTTAAGCCAATTTTCTGAAGAGCCCTTCTGAATCCTTTAAGGCTCCAGACCATGATTCCGGTATAATGCTCTTTTCCCTTTCCACTATAGAAGAGAAAGGGCTCATTAGCTGCCTTACATATTGATCTAACCCGGCTCTCTAGATCTAAGGCTGCAGAATGTGCAGCTATGTACGCATCTTCCGGCGACATATATGGACTGAAATATGTGTGAACTTCTCCGGGGCTCCCACCCAGATTATACATGTAGTATAAATGATCGCTTGTCTGGAAATATCTCCATATCTTCAAAAAATCAGGGTCCTCTACCTCCTTAACAAAGGGTTCTAACCTTCGAAGCGTGAGATAATAAGCCCACTGCATGTTGTTCCCAAGCCATCCGCTTATGTCCCTTCTGATATCTGCCCAAGAGACCGCATCATCGTGTTCTGGAAAATCAATTTCTCCGACTGGGACATGCCTTTTCAAAACATCTGAGGGGGTTGATAGACATAAATGCGTATACTTCAGAATCTCTCCGGGGAGATGCCTCAAGAATTCATGGATGCCAGTTTCTGGCCAGTGATGCTCGCCGAACGTTTCATAGTCAAGAAAGATGCAAATATAATCGCCCGGCGTCTCTGCTAGCCATCTTGCATATTTAGGCGCTGTTAAGGGCCACTCAGACCATGCTCTTGAGGAGAACCTAAAACCAATATCATCGGTCAACTTGAAGTTCCTTAATATAACTTTAATTCTTTCACATTTCACTGGTCTATAGAGAAAATTTGGAAGCCTTCCGCCCAGTATCCTCTCAGTTCCTTCTGTAACTATTCCTTCAAAACCGATTCTCTCAGCGATCTCTGCAATCGCATTATTATAAATGAGCTCCGTATTTTCGAAGACTTTCGGTCTGTAACCTATCAGATCCCTCATGGCTTGCTGGTGCATTCTCACTTGCTCAATAAATTCATCCTTCTCCGGATTCAGGCTTGAGAGGGAATGGTAATATGTTTGACATAGAAACTCTACGGATCCTGTCCGTGATAGCTGCCGAAATGACTCAAGCAAGTCCTTACTGAACTTCTCACAGTACTCTAAGAAGGTTCCTGAGATACTGTAGGAGAATTTAGCTTCTTTTTCACCTCTCTTAAATTCGTCTATAAGGTCTAAGATTATATTATTTGATGGAAAGTAACATTTTACGCAAGCCCGCTCAAATATCTCCTTATTGACCTTCATGTCAAAGTAATGGTCAAATATCTCTTCCTTCCCAATATGCTTAAAAATTCGATTTTCCCAAAGAAAGTCCTTTCTTAGACGGAATGGTTGATGAATCTCAAATATGAATACTATATCTTTCAACACAGGCCCCAATCATCTATTTTTGCCTTCGCATAATATATCCTTAGCCTTCAAGTATAGCCTGTATGAACGCGTTTTTCACAAAATCTAAATATTGTATGCAAACAAAATTCGTACATATGTTCACATCTTGAAATTCGCTCGTGAAATAATAATAGTAAAAATATTGTGAGCTGACATTTGAATGCCAGTCAAGTTAATAGTAGATTCGTATGAAGCTGGAGCTGGAACGGTAGGCGGACTCGGTATATTTCATAACAGCCTTTATCCAAGGCTACTTCAGAGAGGATTCGAAGTCGAGACTTTCTCGATGCGTTTCCGTCCCGATCTTCCCTTAATAGAAGATTTTCGGGGAGTCACTATTCGGAGATCACCTGTCGACGTTGATCTAGATGCGGCATATGCTTCAATCTACGACATATTCAAACGTTACGGAGTAACGGCGGACTATTTGAGCCCATCAGATGTATCTGTGGTTTCTCGTTACTTTACAAATTTCGGGGTTGTTCCTTCACCCCTCAAGATGACTGAAGCAGATCTTTTCTCACCTCATGATTGGATGTCGTTTACAAGAAGCGCATCAGCTGCACTGCTGCATCCTAATCTGGTTCAAGCAATCTTTATCCATTCGACAGAACCCGGCAGGATTGGCGGCTTTCAGCATAACAACATAAATGGGACACAGGATAATCTTGACCTATCAGACTTTGACCTACGTATTAATGGAGATTATTTCGGATCATTCTACAAGGGACTTCGCTTGATCCGAGATCTTGAATTTCCCTTAACCTTCAAAGTTCTTCAAAAACTTCAGCATTCAGCCCTATTTACCGTCAGCAAGATCCACAGAAAAGAGTACCTTCTCGGCTTAAGAGCCCACGGAATGAGATTTAGAGAGATTGAGGATAGAGTTTTTGCGGTATACCACGGGGTTGATACAAAATTGTATAGACCAATGAACGTGGAAAAGACTGGATTCACGATAGGTTTTATCGGAAGATGCACACCGGTAAAGGGAATAGACATAATTCCAGAGCTTGCATCAGAACTTAAAAAAGAGATCCCGGAAGTTAAAATCCACGTGGTAACCAACGCTGATCCTGGTAACCCATATTTCCTAAGCCTCCTAGGGAGGATCCGAAATCTAGGACTCAGCAATACTGTTTATATTGATAACACCTTCTACAGTGGTGAGGAAAAAGTGAAACTCATCAATTCATGGAGCTTGCTGCTAGCTCCGTCAAGGTATGAGCCCCAGGGTCAGGTTGACCTAGAGGCAATGTCCTGTGGAGTAGTGCCTGCAGTTGGGTTAGGTGGGTTACGCGAGAAGGTAGTCGACGGGTTCAACGGTATGTGGATAGATCCTAACAATCTTCGAGAGACCGTTGAGAAAATAATCCAGTTCCAAAAAGGCGTATACAAGGGTAGGAGAGGAGAAGAGATTGCGGAGAACTGCAGGGAATCTGCGGTAAAAATTTGGGATTGGGAGAAAAGGGTTGACGCTCATAAAGAGGCTTATATCTACCTAATAGAGGGCAGATGCAAAGAGATCGCCAGGGATTTAACCGAGGCTTTGTTGCCAACAATTGAGAGCATGTAAAAAACTGCAATCAAAAAAAATATTAACACAGTTCTAGATTATTCTTAATGCGGAGGAGAAGATGAATATTTGTATATTAACTTGGGAGTTTCCGCCTAGAATAGTGGGGGGAATAGCTCGCCACTGCTACGGACTTTCAAGAGCCCTTTCAAAATTGGGGCATGAAGTTTACCTGGTTACCTTAGAGTTTCCAGGGGCGCCAGACTTTGAGTTAATAGAGGGAACAAAAGTATATCGGGTAAGAATCGAGCTTGGCCATCCGAACTTCATAACTTGGGCTCTAATCTTCAACCATTTTATGGAAAAGAAGGTTGCGATGCTGAGCCGTGAAGTCGATTTTGACGTCATCCATATTCATGATTGGCTAACAACATTGGCGGGAATCATTGCTAAGAACTATCTTAATAAGCCCTTAGTCTGCACGGTGCATAGTACAGAAGTTGGACGTGTGCAGGAACTACGCAGCCCTGACTCCTACCTTATAGATGGTTTAGAATGGTGGATGCTTTATGAGTCAAAATTCATAACCCTGTGCAGTAACTCGATGAAGAAGGAGGTATGTGATCATTTCCGCGTTCCATCAGAAAAAATACACGTCATCCCCAATGCAATCGACACCCCCGAATATGAAATAAAAATTGACCGAGAATCTGTAAAGAGGCGTTACGGCATCGAGCCCTATGAAAAACTTGTGCTCTACATTGGGCGGCTTGTACCTCAAAAAGGCGTAGAATATCTCATTAGAGCTGCTCCAATGATCCTTAGAAATCAACAAAACGCAAAATTCATTATAGCAGGAGACGGCTGGTCTAGAAGCCAGCTTGAAGGTCTGGCAGCCTCTATGGGTCTCGGAAACAAAATAAAATTTCTTGGTTTCATCTCAGAAGATGAACGCATACAATTGCTACTAAGCGCCGATGCTCTCGTAGTTCCATCGTTATACGAGCCCTTCGGAATAATTGCCTTAGAAGGTATGGCGGCCGGCGTCCCTGTTATCGTATCAAATGTGGGTGGATTATCCGAAATCGTAGAACATGATCGGACAGGAATGCATGCCTATGCGGCTGATCCAGAGTCAATATCTTGGTGTGTGAATAAATTGTTATCAGATTATGAATATTCTCAGTGGATTAGCGAAAATGCTAAAAAGAGAATAGAAGAACAATATAGTTGGGAGGCTGCTGCCAAGAAAACATCTGAAGTATATGAGTTGGCATGTAAAAGGTGAGGGCTGCATGGGTTTGCGAGGCTATGAGATACCTGATGAAGTCTATCTTCTATGTTTGCTTCATAATATTGGCGCAACGGCGCCCGATAGATCATTAACCTTGAATGAAATTTCACGGTGGACCGGTATGGATGCTGGAAGAGTTGAAGAAAAACTTGAAAAACTGATCAGAAACGACTATGTCCAAAGAATCTTCAGGGACGGGGATGAAAGGTTTCACGTTACAATAAACGGAATTAGAAAAGTACTCAGCATGTATAGCTAATTCAATAATTCCATCTATCATCGATCATCGATAACATTGGCAGAATGAAAGGTTTCGGGAGAATAAATTATTTATGAT
>CAYSEL010000110.1:0-7856 GCA_964430035.1 uncultured Candidatus Bathyarchaeia archaeon | reverse complement strand
CGTAAGAGGTAATTAGAAACTAGGATAATTATTTTTTCACTGGAGACGAAAAACTGCTAAAAGGGGCGGGAAGAAACCTGAAGTAGTTTAGGCTGGAATCTTTGGAAGAGTTTGGCGGGGCTAATGTACTTGGCGATGGCGGTGTTCCAGAGCCAACATTCCACCTTCCCCCACGAAATATTTGAACTTCCTTTTCAGTATTTAACTATATCAAACAATATAATCTTTTATGCGCCAACATAATAAGAACAGTGATATTTTGACCGCATGTCTACGCTGCATGTATCGCTAAGAATGCTCGCGCTTAAGCAAATTAATTTTACGCTTAAATTCTGCACTTTCATAAGGTAATTATGAATAGTAGCCTATCGATAAGCTCTTTATAGCGGTTTCTAATTGTCACCTCTGTTACATTGGCTGCCTGCGAAATCTCCCGTTGAGTCATCTTCGCCCCGCTTAGAATCGAAGCTACATACAATGCGGAGGCTGCTATGCCCACGGGGCTTCTTCCTGAGGTGAGCTTAAGCTCCATTGCAGCCTTAAGAACCATGTTTGCAATTTCGCAAGTCTTGCCGTCTACTTCGAGGCGGTTCGAGATTTTCAGAACGTGATGCATAGGCTTCGAGGTGGGAACGTTAAAGTTAAGCTCCTTCTGGAGTATCCTGTAGCTTCTACTGACAGCCCTTTTGCTGAGACCCGAGGCTGAGACTATGTCTTCAAGGGTACGAACCTGCCCACATTGCCTGCAAGCTATGTACAACGCTGCGGCGCTTATACCCCTCATAGTTCTTCCACGGATGAGGTTCTTCTTTAACGATTTCCGATAGATTACTGCAGCGGTCTCAACGATGCTCGGCGGTAGGGAAAGATTCTCCGCAATCTTAGCAATATCTGAGAGGGCGTAAAGTAGGTTCCTTTCGGTAGTGTCAGCGACTCTGGCAAGCTTCTGCCACTTCCTTATCCTATAAATCTGGTCTCTATGAACTGCGGCAACCGTCTTTCCGTAGGCGTCTCGATTACGCTTGTCGATTTCAGTTGACAACCCTTTATCGTGCATCGTGAACCTTGCAGGTGAGCCTATGCGAGATTTCTTCTCTTTTTCTTCCTCGTCGAAAGCCCGCCACTCTGGACCAGAATCAACGATTTTGGCATCGGTTACGAATCCGCAGTCTATGCAGACAACTTCAGATGTTTCGTAATCCCAAATCAGCCTTTTACTTCCGCATTCTGAACATCGTTCAACAGTATCCGATTCTCTTTTCTCCCCTTCAATCATCTTCTTCATCTATATAGCAATTTATTAGTTGGTATTATTTAAGAGCATGTAGTAGGATGCTTCATCATGTAATTCTCCGTCCTTTTGAACCCTCCGTTTTCTTATGCTTTCAAGTTTAAACCCAGCTTTCTCCGCTACATGCCTCATCGCTTTGTTATCAGCCAAGGTTTCAATCTCAAGCCTCACGATGTTCTCTCTTTTTGCAAGCTCTATCGCTGACTTTACAAGTGCTGTTGCAATTCCGTTGCCCCAGTAGTCCGGATGGACGCTTACGCCTATCGTCGCAACATGCTCCATATATTTGCCCAACCGCCACAACCCTAGGAACCCAACTACATGCCCTTTGTTTTTGGCGATAAGTATCTCAGCTCTCCTGTTTTTACGTAGCTTCTTGAAGAACCTTTTATAGGTTAAGAACTCTTTATTCACGCTGCCGACATATTCAAAAAGCCATTCGCGAACTTTTGGGTGGCATTCAATCTCAACAATCGCCTTAATGTCATCATTCTTAAGTCTTATCTCTTTAGCGTTGAAAATCTCAAGATTCAACGCATCCCTCCGACAACACTGTGGATGAAACCCTACGACATTATTAAATTTTACTCAAAGCATATTTTCATTGTATATCAGTCACAATTATCATTGACCCAATATCTGAAAGGAAGTTATTAAAGCTTATTTTGACGCTTTGTGCTCTAAATCTATGGAAAAACTCATGACACATAGACAGAGTGACCCCTTAACATCGGCATGCAAACTCAAAATAGGAATACTTTATAATCTGCCGGCTGAAGCCTCCAAAGGGGAAAGTATAGACTATTTGGCTGAGGCGGAGGTTAAGGAAGAGGCTGAAACCGTTAGGAAAGCCTTGGAGATTCTTGACTTCCACTACCAGATGTTCCCAATTAAGGACGATGTTGAACCTGTAATAAAGGCTCTGAAGGATTTCAAACCGACCGTTGTGGTGAACCTTTGTGAAGGAGCCTTTGGAGATAGCCAGCAAGAGATGAATGTTCCCGCTATTCTTGAACTTTTAGGCATACCTTACACGGGTTCCCCTCCGCTCTCTCTCGGAATCTGCCAAAACAAGGGTTTGACTAAGCAGATTTTGGAAGTAAATGGGGTTCCAACGCCGAGATATTGCATTCTAAACCGTTTTGAGGATTGGAGGGGGAGAATGAAATATCCACTCTTCGTCAAACCCTTGAAGGAGGATGCGAGCCTCGGAATCTCAAGGAGGAGTTACGTGAGAAACGAGGATGAGTTGAAAGCCCAGGTAGAATACGTTAACAAGCGCTATGGGCAGCCTGCTCTGGTTGAGGAGTACATACGTGGAAGAGAACTGAACGTAGCCATACTAGGCAATGACGACCCAAAAGTTTTACCAATCTCGGAAATAACCTTCGAATTTGAGGAGGAGCCGAAGATAGTCGACTACCGGGCTAAATGGGTAAAAGAGAGCGAAGAATACCGAAAAACCATACCAGTCTGTCCAACAGATTTGGATGAGAAAGTTAAGAGGAAGGTTGAAAGGGTCGCTTTGAAGGCTTATAAGGCGCTTTACTGCAGGGATTACGCTAGGATCGACATCCGATTGAGGAATGCTTCACCCCTAGTTCTTGAGGTTAACCCAAACCCTGACGTATCGCTGGAAGGTGGCTTTGCGCGTTCCGTTAGAGCAGCCGGAATCCCTTACGAAGAGTTTGTTAGGCAGATAGTCTTCTTTGCCTTGGAACGGGACAGGCGGAAACATAACCCTTGGCGCTTAAGGTATCTTCACGAGTGAATGATTCTCGAATAATCCTTGAAGCCCATACCTTTTCAGGGCTTGCCACAAAATTGTGCAGATAAGCTCTTCATAAGTGAAACCAGCAGCTCTCGCAGCCTCAGGCAGGCAGGAATGGGCAGCTGGGTCTGGAATTAAACCAGGCAGTGGATTCACCTCAAGGACACGGGGCTTCCCATCTTTATCCAACCTCATGTCAATGCGGCAGAGGTCTCGACAGTTTAAGGCTCTAAACGTTTTGAGTGCGATCCTTTCAATCTGTTTTTCAAGCGACTTCGAGATATTCGCTGGGCAATTGAAAATCTCAAGTGGCTTTTGAGGCACATCCCAGACCCATTTCGCCTCGTAAGAGTATAGCGGGTTGGCTCCTTCAGGAAGCTTGTCAAGTAATATCTCAACTATAGGCAGCACTATTGGGTCATCATTCCCGATTAAACCGACTGTGAACTCTCTTCCAGAAAGGAATGACTCCACAATCGCTGGTTGATTGTAAGTCTTTATGACCCATGAGACCTGCTCTCTCAAGCTACGCTCATCCCTAACTATAGAATTATTTCTAACCCCTTTACTTGACCCCTCAGCCAATGGTTTAACAACAAGCGGAAGCTTCAGGCGCTTACTAATCTTTTCATCCGCCCTTCTGAAGACTTGAAATTTTGGAGAGGGTACCCCGCTCGAGGCTAAGACCTGATGGGTTAAGGCCTTATCCAACGCGACAGCGAGAGTTAAGGGTCCGGAACCTGTGTAGGGTATTCCCAGCATCTCAAGCATTGCTGGTATATGTGACTCCCTGCTCTCACCTCTCAAACCTTCGGCTATGTTGAAGACTATGTCTGGTTTAAGCCTTTTGACCTTGCCATATGCATCCTCGTCTGCCTCTATCTTTGTTACTTCGCATCCGCCCTTCTTCAAGGCTTCAGCTATGGCCTCAACTGTTGATTCGTCATCGTATTCAGCGGAAAAATCCTCCGGCAACCCTTCCTCAGCGCGGACTTGTCTCTTCAGATTGTAGGTTAAACCTACCCTTAGGCTCATCTCTTCTCAGCTACTCTCATAGGAGCCTTCAGCATGGTATAATCTTCTTCACGTGGAATCTGCGGATAGATGAAGGTCTTCCCTTCATAGTTCCTTAAGACTACACGGTCCTCTTGAACGCTTAGAATGTATTCTGGCTGGATTGGGATCTTGCCTCCTCCGCCAGGCGCATCTATTACGTAGCGGGGAACAGCGAAGCCAGTGGTGTGACCAAAGAGAGACTCGATTATGCGGAGGCCTGTCTCGATCCTTGTTCTGAAATGGTAGGTTCCTTTGACGAGATCCATCTGAAAGAGGTAGTAAGGCTTAACACGGATCTTCAAAAGCCTATGTACGAGCTTCTTCATGACTTCCGGATCATCGTTCACGCCTCTCAAAAGAACTGATTGATTTCCTAAAGGGATGCCGGCGTCGGCTAGAAGCCCACAAGCCCTCTCACTCTCTTCTGTTATCTCGTTGGGATGATTGAAATGCACATTCATGTATAGCGGATGATATTTCTTCAACATTCTGCAAAGTCTCGGTGTAACCCTCTGCGGAAGCGTACAGGGAACCCTTGACCCGATCCTTAAGATCTCAATATGGGGTATGGCTCTGAGCTTTTTGAGTATTGCCTCTATCCTGTCGTCTGGAAGAAGAAGGGGATCTCCGCCTGAAAGAAGTACATCCCGGATCTGGGAGTTCTTCTCGACGTATTTAATCTGGTTCAACAGGACTTCGTCAGAGAGGTTGATTACAGGTTTTCCAACTTGCCTCTTCCTAGTGCAGAACCTACAGTAGGTTGCGCAGCTGTTTGAGATGCACATAAGAACCCTGTCGGGGTATCTATGGATCAAACCGAGTGTGGGGCTGTCTCCCTCCTCATTTAATGGGTCTTCGAAACCGTAGGGGTCCTCAAGCTCAAGCGGGCTTGGAACCGCCTGCCTCCACAGGGGGTCATCAACTTCTTCTATAAGGTCGAAATAGTACTTCGAGATTCTCATTGGGTACTTGGCGACAACAGGCTTGAGAAGGTTTACGTCAATCTTGAACTTTTCGAGAATTTGTTCTGGTCTCGTTATGCTCTTTTTAAGGATCTGTTTCCAGTCCTCAACCATCTTATCTTACGCGCTCTGTAACACCTTTAAGGTGCCACGAAACAAATATGCGATGAAAACGATGCTTTTAAATCTTTCTATTATATCCGATTTAGAGTTTAACTCTAATTTTTTAGAGTAATACAAAAATAGCCTTTCTGGCGGGAAGCCCTGCTCTGACGCTGTAGGAATTATAAAAGGTTTTGACGCATCCGCAATTACAATCGATATTTTTCCTCAACTGAAGCATTAGACTAGGCGAAGAAAAAAAGATAAGTTTTGTCATTTTATCAAAATAGCGGCTATCAATCATAAAAAAGGAAGCATTTGGAAGTTGAGTCCACATGGCATTAAGAAGCTTGAGTTTCGTTTAGGCAGCAGACATGTTGCGCTGGAAGTTCCTCCGTTCTATATAAACTTCGAGAAGAGGACCTTCGGCTCGATAATGGCTAGGAGGGACTTTCCGAGAGAAGGCATGGTCATATACATCTATCTCACTAGGTATAGGCAAGTTGAAAAACTGTTGATTATGAAGAGGATACATCCAGACCTCTTCCTCCCAGGAGAACTGAGAGAGCCGGCATCCGCGATTGAGAAGCTAAGCCCGCAAGAGTTTGAGGAGTTCATAAGAAACATGAAGCTCGAAGGGTTTCATCCATTCCCTTCAGAAGCTCGAAAAAGAGTGGATATACGGCGGTAAAGGAATCTGGCTGAAGAGGATTGGCTCCTTCACACTTTACATGATCCTCATAATTAAGGAGGACAGGTGGACAGTTAGACCAGCAATCTCGAAGGAGGGTGTAGGAGGCTACGGGTTCGAGATCCCTGTCGAGACAAAGCTTAAAGAAGCATTTATGAAAGAACTTAAAGAGGGGGAGCTCGAGGAGATTCACAACCATAGACGCAGCATTTCCACTTGGCGGTTGAAAATCTTGAGAGGTGCGTGCACTTAGCGAAAAATTGGGATTACTACTTTTCAAGGAGAACACGTTGGAGACAGACCGTCTTCATCTCGTAAGTCAAACTCCAGAGGTCTCCTTTATTTTTTCTTCTAAGCTTTTAATCTTCCCATGTTCTAAAACCCTTATGCGTGTAGGGAGCCGAACCCTTAATCCAAGCCTCAGAAAGACGCTGTAGAGCTCTTCTCCTGTAATCTTCTCCCTAATCTTTCCTTCTCTGATCAGCTTGACAAGTGTTTGCTCAATATATCTTCCAGCCTCCGGATACTGAGCCTTCGCGGCGTCAAGAACCTCCAATGCTCTGCCGATTAGGAACCGATCTAGGAACTTCTTTGGGTCTTTTTCGTCTTCAGGCTTTTTTGCCAAAGCCTCATCTTTCTTTTCGAGAGACTTCTTTAACTCTAAAAGCCTCTTCCGTTTTAGAGCCTCAAGTTCCAGATCAGACATTTAATCGACCTCGCCCAACCATAATGGCAGTTCAACATTATAAAGAAAGTATTGAAAGATTAATCTTCTTATTCCAAAGCCGAAGACTTTGAACCTACAACATAAAAAGCGCCATAACAAATAGAAAAGTGTCGGTCCTAGAAAGTTTAGTTTATTAGTCTCTACTGAGGAAAAGTAAAAATATTACTACTATATCTTATCAAAGGGAGTATGAAAGTGTCAAGGAAATCTATGTTAATTTTCGCTGTTGCAGGCATTGCTTTAGGAATATTATATTATCTATTCGAAAATGCAATTTTACTTAGTGACTTTTCACATGAGTATGTCACAAAGTTCATTTCTGTAATTATTTTGTCTGCTGGATTGACGGTTTTCTATCTCATTATTTCGTTTGTGATCAAATCTTCTCTCATTAGGGCTGGAGCGAAAGAAGGCGAAGCGAAAATGATCAATAATGTGATAAAGGCGGTGCTAATCTTAATTGGTGTAATATCTGTTTTAAGCGATTGGTTCTCGCTTGGTGTACTTGGTACAGTTTTTGCAGCCTTCGGCGGTATGTTTTTAGGATGGTCTTTGCAGGGTCCCGTAAGCGGAATGGCGGGCTGGTTCCTTGTATCGATTCTGAGACCTTTTAGTGTAGGTGACCGCATTCAGTTACCCTCTTTCGGCTTGGTTGGTGATGTATTATCTATCTCTCCCCTCTATACTGTACTTAACCAAGTTGGTGGAAGTGTCGGTAGTGAAGAACCTGCAAACAGAACAATACTTATACCGAATTCTTTGCTTTTCAGTCTATTAATCATTAATTACACACCAAAGGAACAGAAAAAACTTATTGAACAATTCCATGAAAAGTTCAAGAAGAGCATAGAAGAGTCAAGTCCAGCATATATACTTGATGAGTTCGTTTTAAGAATTACATTCGACTCTGACTGGGAGGAAGCGGAAAGAATACTGTTGAATGCTGCAAGGGAGGTTACGGCAGATATAATTAAAGCAACTGGACAGGAACCTTACATCCGTGCCGATGTCACCGACTGGTACGGAGTATTCATGAGGCTTAGATTCATGACCCTCGCAACGGAAAGACCGAGAATAATGCATGAACTCACAAAGAGGATAATTAAGGAAATACAGAGAAATGATAAAGTCGACATAGCAATACCCTATGTCTACTCGCTGAAGAAACCTTTTCCCATCCAAGAGCGCATTAAATAATTCTGAAACTTTTCATCAATTTTCAGACCACTATTTGAATTTTTGAATTCCATATGTAG
>CAYSEL010000109.1:0-8279 GCA_964430035.1 uncultured Candidatus Bathyarchaeia archaeon | reverse complement strand
GTATTAAGAAACTCTTCTTACTTGAATAGTAAATCGACGACTGGAACAAACACGCGAGTAAGGGACGTGAGCTGCACAAGCGGGATGTGCCCAATATGCATCCGCGACTGCCCATTTCTATGCGAAATCAGCCTCTCAGCCTTCAGAGGGAGAGAGGCATTATATCCAGAGCCAGTGCAATATGGGTTCAGCACAGCTGGCGCCTTAAAAGATTTTGGCTTAGACTGGTCCCACTTTAACATTCAGTCAAGCCTCTTTGAAGTTCATGGAATCGAACCCAATCCAGATGTGGCTTTCTTTGAAAATGTGAAGACCGACACGGTAATCGGAGGTGTCCCATTAAAGCTCCCAATAATCATAGGCGCCTTTGGATCTACAGAAGTTGCGAGGCAGAATTGGGCTGGTCTAGCGGTAGGCGCAGCGCTCTCCGGGATCGGCATCACAATTGGGGAGAACGTTTGCGGGATGGATCCAGACGCCGAAATCACGAGAGGCAAGGTAACCTATTCGAAGGAGCTTAAACGCCGAGTTGACACGTTTAGGATGTTTTGGGATGGGAAGTATGGGGATGTGGCTGTACAAACAAATGTTGAAGACCAGCGCCTAGGCGTCGATGAGTATGCCCTTTCAAAACTTGAGGTCAACATAATCGAGCGAAAGTGGGGGCAAGGAGCAAAGGCAATAGGCGGAGAAGTAAGAATTGACAACCTCGAAAGAGCATTAACACTCAAAAAGAGAGGTTACCTCATCATCCCAGACCCAGAGGATCCCAATGTTCAAGAAGCCTTCAAGAGCGGGGTATTCAAGAGTTTCGAAAGGCACAGCCGAGTAGGAATACCCAGCGGAAAAGACTTCATCGAAGATATTGAATGGTTAAGAAATCAAGGAGCAAAAAATGTCTTCCTAAAGACAGGAGCCTACAGACCCTCAGCGGTAGCTTACACCTTGAAGTTGGCTTCTGAGGCAAAGATTGACGCCGTCACGTTTGACGGGGCTGGCGGCGGAACAGGAATGAGCCCAGTTCCAATGATGGATGAAATGAGCATTCCTACAGTATATCTGGAAGCATTAGTTCTGAAATGCGCACAGATTCTTAAGAGGAGAGGCAGGTACGTACCGGATATTATAATGGCAGGCGGCTTCATAAACGAGACACAGATATTCAAGGCGATTGCCATGAGCAACTTCGGCGACGTACCTTTCGTGAAAGGTGTCCTAATGGCTAGATCTCCTTTAACAGCCGTGATGAAGAGCTCCTACTTCGTAGAGCTAGCAAAGAAAGGGCAGCTTCCAAAAAGTTTCTCTGAAAATTTTGGGGACAAACCAGAGGTCTTCTTCGTCGCATTTTCAGAGTTAAGAAGCAAGTATGGGGAACAGGTGAAAGAGATTCCATGGGAGGCTGTAGGCTTGTACACCTACTTGAACGAACGGGTAAAGGTAGGGTTGATGCAGCTTATGGCGGGAGCACGCAAGTGGCGTCTAGATCTACTTGAACGCAATGACTTGATGGCACTCAGTGAACGTGCGGCTAAGGTCACCGGGATCCCATTGGCTGAAGAGGCTGAAGAAGACTCTATCGAAAAGATACTAAGCTCTTAAAGCCTTTTCACCTCAATTTATTTGGCTATATCTTCCTTCTCTCTCCTTTTTGGTTAATTTCCCAGAGTCTGCACCACTATTCTTCTATAGGCTGAGCTATACTAAAGATTCAATACTGAGTTGGCTAGATAATTCTTATTCGTCACGTAGCCCATTAGTTGGTGGTTAAAGATGAGTACGGAACTTATCTCAAAAGAGGGCGCCATCATAATCGTCATAGATATTCAGGAGAAACTTTTCCCGAAGATGGCTAGAAAAGAGGAGTTAATCAGAAATGTCGAGAAGTTGATCCGCTTCGCTGGGATCATGAAGATTCCTATCCTGCTGACTGAACAGTATCCAAAGGGTCTCGGGCGGACAATTGTTGAGGTCAAGAACATTCTTCCGAAAGTAAAACCTATCGAGAAAGTAGAATTCAGTTGCCTTAGATCGGAAAAGTTCAAAGAAGCCATAGAAAAATTAGGTGCTAAAACTTTGATAATAACAGGGATTGAGACTCATATCTGCGTAACTCAGACAGCTCTTGACGGTGTAAAGAAGGGGTATAGAGTCTGCGTTGTTCGTGACGCTGTTACCTCGAGGAGCCTAGATGATGAATCATTAGCCTTGGAGAGGATGAGACAGTGCGGAGTGACTATTGTCTCAACTGAGATGCTTATCTACGAGATGCTTGGGAAGGCTGGAACACCAGAATTTAAAGAGGCTCTTAAACTAGTCAAGTGAATTTTCCCGCAACGCTAGAAACATTTCCAATAGTTCCTTAAAATCTTCTTTAGGTCTTCAACAACCTCTTCTACTCTTCGTTGATTTTGCCATGGGTCTTCCGGTGGGGGGAAATAGTCTTCCACCTCATTTACATCCTTATCTGGTTCCACGAAGCCGGCGGCAAGAGCATACCAACAGTACGGCAGCACTAGGGGGTTATATCCACTTGCGATAAGAAGTGCCGCTCTGCCGTTACAGATCTTTATTGATGTTTCACGTATAATTCGAGAGATCTCAAAGAAACCTTTCGCCGTTAATCCTAGACTTCCAAGATGATCCGCGAAGTGGGCATCGCTTCCACCATTCGCGATTATGATCTCAGGCTTAAACTCTTCCGCTAAAGGCGGAAATATTTCTTTTAAAGCGAAAAGATAGGATTTTTCCCCAGTTCTAATCGGAAGCGGAACATTGACGTTATATCCTTCACCTTCTCCTTCTCCAACCTCAGTTATGAAGCCTCTTCCCGGATATATTGTACGTGGATCCTGATGGAGCGATATGAAGAGGACATTGGGGTCTGAATAGTATATGTCACTTGTGCCATTCCCAAAGTGGACATCATAATCCAATATTAGAATTCGCTTTGCACTGAACCTTTCGCGAAGATACTCTACAAGTATGGCTATGTCGTTGAAGATGCAGAAACCTCCAGCGTAGTCTCTGCCCGCGTGATGAAACCCGCCGCCTAACGCCACGGCCTGCGCAACCTTCCCTTCAAAGACCATTGTCCCAGCCTCTATTACTCCGCCTATCATAAGCATCAAAGCTTCAAGGATAGACTTGGAGACAGGTGTTTCAAGGTCGTAAGGTCTGCCAAGATCAGCTAAGTGACGAATGAGATTCACAAATTCTTTACTATGCACCCTGAGAAGATCCTTCTCCGTAGCTGGCTTAGGTTCGACGTATAATACCTTAGGAGAAAGGGAAAGTTTCTTTTCATCGAAAAATTTTTTAGCCTTTGGGAATCTGTTGCCTCTGAAGGGATGGTTAACCCCAAGGTCGTATTGACTGAACTTTTCGTGATAGGTTATGCAAACCTTCAAGTTGGCACCTAAATCCTTTTTGAAATAAAAGAAAAGAAGGGCGATCTATTTAACACTTTTTAGTTCCTAATCACTGTGTTAAGCCTCAGGCAAAAAGAGCTAGCTACAACATAGAAATTGGCAATATAGGCGCAAAAATGCACCTATCATAACCCGTCAACTCCTCTTAGTCAACAACCTTATTATCGGTCGATCGAAAATACTAGCAGTGCATAAGCTCCTCTAAAGTATTTTGATTTTAATTGAAAAGAAGAGAAGGAAATTTTGTGACTCCCCCCCAAATGTTGTTCAAGATTTTTCCCCTTAATGAAATTTAGAGATAACTAGTGAGCTGTCTGTTTACAATATCCGATACGCATGCTGAAACATTTTTGGCTGTTAAGACAATACTTCTTTAGTAAGTTGACGATTTTAAACTCTAAAACTCGACTAAACCTTCTATCTTTTCTGGTTTTTTGCCTAGGCATCACCCATTTTAACCGGATGTTGAGTTTGTAGGTATTTGATAAATTATTGGCACACCCTCAGGACCTGTAACCACTATAAATGTAGTTATTTTTAATTGCTTCATTGTCTCAACCCAAAGGTACAATTCAGCTATTCTCGTCGAGTTTGTTACTCCAGCCGACTTCATTATGTTTTCAATCGCTTCTCTAGTCGCTTCAGCCACAATTATCTTCGCTTGTGCTTCACCATAAGCCTTTAGTATGGCTTCTTGAGCCGTTGCGTTAGCCAGAATTAATATCCGTTCCCTCTCAAATTCTGCTTGTATTTTTTGTTGCTCAGCTATTAGCTTGTTCTCAATCGCCCGTGTATATGATTCAGGATAAGCTATGTTTTTTAAGTCGAATTCTAGGTGACCAAGCGCACCTTTTAACAGTTCTGACTCTTCAATTTTCTTGAAGACCTCTTCCTGTATCCTTTCAGCCAAAACATCTCTATATTTAATTGTATCTAGAGCAGTGTATTCTTTTGTTATGAGACGTATGGTTTCTTCAGCTATTGAATCTATCACGGTCTCTTCGTAGTCAAGCCTTGGAAAGCTCTGATATAAATCTCTTATTTTTGTAACATCTAGTTGCCACCGTATTAATACAGTTATGCGCATTTCTAATTGGTCACTAGAGAAGCAGGGTATAGTGTCCTCATATACGTCTGTTGCGAAATAGATTGTTACCGCAGTTACCCATGGCAACTTCACATAATAACTTGGACCTATAATTGGTTCACTAATAGACCTTGTTAAAGGGTCAACCAGTATTACAGCATGCCCAACTTGAATTTGTCCAAACATCGCCGCAAAGAACAGCATCATAAAAACAAAAACAAGCAACACTATCCCAGTTAATGCTATTTTTAGTCTACCTGGTATTCTTGGTGTTCTTGACGTTTGTCCATAATCCGTCTATTACCACCTCCTTCTGCAATATAGTTAGCCGTGATTGCATGTATCTATTAGCTTCTGCGATGTTATAACTATTACAATCCTGTCGGAGCCCCAGAACACCTAATTTTTACAATATTCCACATTTCTTCAAGATAATTAACTTCATACTTTTGATGAAAAAATTCTGTAAGTTCAAATCCTTTATTCAGGTTTCCGCTGTCGTAAATCTTAATCTAGATCTGGCGGAAATATTCCGAAAAATAAGCAAAAAAGGGAAATATTGAAAGGCGCTAATGGTACATTAGCTTCTCTTCGTATTTTCTCAGATGCTCAGTCGCTTCGTACGTGTCCATAAAGAGCGAATCAACTCGCTTGACGTCTTCCAGTTTGACAGAATCATGCTTCAGAACCTTTGCATTTTGAGCAGCAAGACTTAACAATTGTACAGCATACCTGAGTGAAGAGCTCGCACCAATCTCAGTCAGCTTTTCTAAGGCGTCATTCTCGATGGATACCTTCTCTTCCCTAGCCCTAATTCTAAGAATTTCTCTTATGCTTTCAGCGTCGTAGGTTTCAGTCGCGATGATCACTGACCTATCAATTAGGTCTAACGGGAAACCCAGAGGGCTTTTAACGTCTGTTCCGCGGATAGTTGTCACACCACGATTAGTTGCCAAGATTATTATGGGAACCAACTCGCTCTCTAACGCTCTACCTAGGAAACTGAAGGCTTCAAGATCTAGGAGGTGGCTGTCATCGATGAAGAGTACTCCAGGATGGATGAAAGCCTTACCTTCATCAACCATTTTCTTCACAGACTCGTCTACGGCTGTTCTAACCTCAGTGTCAATCTCCTTAGTCTCGGCGCCTCCTAAGAAGAGAGAAAAGAAACCGCCCCCCATCCGGTGTCGGGCATTAATCTCATCCATATCTGCCAATGTAAGCATATAGACGAATTCTTTCTCCTTCAAAACATCGCCTGTCGGCCTGGGAACCTTCTGGCTAGTATCAACATCATAGGTTTTACCCTTACTGCTCTCTAAGCTAAGACCCATGCTCACAACCCTTCCAGTCTCAGCGTCAATCTGTATGACGTTGCCCTCAGTTATTCCTTGCTGGATTATTTGTTGCGCTATAGAAGCTCCTGCCTCAATCGTCTTCTCCTGCTTCGTTGTCTTCAAAGATATCCTTACGCTTTCAGGAACTTTCTGGTATGGATTATAGGGGTGGGGAGCTGTTCTTATATCAATCGCTGTGACCTCGCCCTCATACACCTTGCGCATCTCATGTATCTCTACACCTATACATTTTCTTATAGCCTCTATTAGAACCTCAGTCTTCTTCCTCTCGCTGCTGTAGATTTCACTCCCACTCATCTGGATGAATGGAACGTTAGGTCCAAGTTCACGGGAGATAGCGACAGCTATGGCTGTCTTACCTGTCCCCGGGGGACCCGCAAGTATAACGGTCTTCCCGCTCATCTTGCCTTCTTTTATCATTTGGACAACTAAGCCCGCTGCCTCACGTGCTTTCTCTTGACCTACCATGCCGTCCTTAACTTTGACCGCTTTTAAGTTTTCGTCTAATCCTAATCCCTTAATATGTGTATGGGCGCCGATTCTTTCGAAACGGCTTGTTCCCGCAGGCAATTCCCTAATTTCAGCCATACGGGTTTACACCCTCCACCACATAAATTATGAAAGGAAGAATTTAATTATTCTTCCTCTCCTTCTTCTCCGTACTTACCTGCGGGAGTTTTTTCTCCTTTAGGCTTCGACGCCGAGATTATGTCGTCTATTCTAATAATCATTGACGCAGCTTCAGTTGCAGACTTTATCGCTTGTTCTTTAACCTTTAAAGGCTCGAGAACACCTTGCTTTAGCATATCAACTATTTTACCAGTGAAGACATCAACTCCCATAAAACGCCCATTAGGTTTCTCATGCTCCGCCCTCAAGTTGACAATTATGTCAAGCGTTTCGAGACCAGCGTTCTCCGCCAAGGACCTAGGTATGACCTCTAATGATTCAGCAAAAGATACAATTGCCAGCTGCTCTTTTCCCCCAACTTTAGAAGCATAATTACGTAGTTCCTTAGCAATCTCGGCTTCGACTGCCCCGCCCCCTGCGACCACCTTATTCTTTTCTACTACATCAGCGATGACTGACAGCGCATCCTTCATGGCTCTTTCAGTCTCATCAACCATCCTTTCAAGCCCAGCCCTTATAAGGACAGATACTGATCGTGGATCCCTACACCCTTCAACGAAAACCATCTTGTCCTCGCCGATTCTCCTCTCTTCAACAAGTTCAGCGTAGCCAAGATCCTTCTCACTTATGTCTTCCAGGTTTGACATAATCTTTGCGCCAGTTGCTCTTGCAAGCTTCTCCATGTCGGATTCTTTTGCTCTTCTAACTGCTAGTATTCCCTTCTTCGCGAGGAAGTGTTGAGCCATATCGTCTATGCCCTTCTGGCAGATCACAACGTTCGCGCCGGCCCCCGCAATCTTCTCAACCATCCCCTTGAGCATACTTGTCTCTTGGTCTAGAAATGCTTTCATCTGTACAGGATCACGTATTCTGATCTCAGCACTAAACTCGGTCTTCTCAACTTCTAACGGTGCATTCAAAAGTGCAATCTTTGCTTTCTCGACTCTTTTAGACATCTCTGCATGAACAACCTCTTTGTCGAGGATGACTCCCTTAACCAGTAGAGTGTCAAGCACGCTCTTTCCTTTCTTCTTAACGATCTGCACGTTGTCGATGTCTGCCAGCATCTTGTCGCCACGTTTCTCAGATATCTGTTTCACAGCTTCTATGGCTATCTCTGCAAGATGCTCTCTCGCGGTGCCGACGGCCTTGCTCCTCATCGAGGTGACTGCAATCTTCTTGAGTGTCTCTCTATCCTCAAGGTTCACCGGGACTGATATCTTATCTAAGATTTCAATAGCCTTCTCCGATGCTTTCCGGTAGCCGCTGATTATAACAGTGGGATGTATATTCTGCTCAAGCATTTCTTCAGCCTTTCTAAGCAGTTCTCCTGCTAGCACAACAACCGTTGTTGTGCCGTCGCCTACCATGTTATCTTGTGTCTTGGCTACTTCCACCATCATCTTTGCCGCTGGGTGCTCAACATCAATCTCCTTAAGTATCGATGCGCCGTCATTCGTTATTGTTATGTCACCTAAGCTATCAATGAGCATCTTATCCATACCGCGTGGACCCAAAGTCGTCCTTATTGTCTCAGCAACAATCCTAGCAGCCATTATATTATTTCTTTGGGCGTCCACACCTCTACTTCTAGACGTACCTTCCTTCAAAATTAATACTGGTTGACCCTTCTGTGTCGTTAGGTAAGCCAAACCTTACACCTTCTTAAAACAGTAAGAAGAGTCAAGATATTTTGTCAAATATAAATGTTTTTAAAATCAACTCATTTAAGAACAGTAAATTGTAAGGCTTATTGGAAGCTCCATTGCCCAAAAA
>CAYSEL010000108.1:0-7918 GCA_964430035.1 uncultured Candidatus Bathyarchaeia archaeon | reverse complement strand
CCAATTATGTCTTTAGCTGAAAAACCAACTATCTTTTCAGCTGCTTTATTCAGGTCTAAGAAACGGTTTTGCTCGTCTAAAACTATGACGCCATCAGACATACTGTCAAGGACAAGATCACGAGCTACGGGCTTAATGTCTCCGGCACGTAACCGAGATGGATTAATGCAATTTAACAGAATGCCGAGTAATAGGCAGAGTAATGGCGTCAGATCAAATGGAAGAAGGTAAGGTTTTAGGTAAAAAATTGCGCTGCACGCCCACAGTATGAAGGTAATTAATAACAATGTTATAGTTTGAAACCTGTAAAGACGAGGTGAACGAATCAGCATCCGCAAGGAAAGTGTGGATGAAAAAAATAGTATCGCATACATGTGACAGAAAAAGATCCAAAAAATTGGACCAAAGGTTATTCTTAGAGGCATGTATGGGTCATTCGGATCCATAGTGATACTTTCATAGAATAGATTGTGAGACTCATTTGTAAAGATGAAAAGCATTTTAATGATAAACACTATGCCTAGGAGAGATAAATTTCGGCGGGTCAACATTTTTTCGTAACCAATAAATACAAGTGTATAGAGTAGCCAAAATATTGGGACAAGATCTAACCCTAAAAACTGAATCTTATTCCAGAAAATCTTTAATGAAATTTCAGAAATGCTCATCTCAGCTACTAATCCTGAAGCCCATATAAGAATTGCAAAGATCAAAAAAGCGCCGATCTTATTGTACATATACGGGCGTCTCAAAGCGTTAAGCGCAATTACGAAAGCGATTATGGAAGCAGTAACCAAAACAACCACATAAGGGAACATAACCTCACAGCTCAGTCTAATCTTTACAAATTTATACTTCGAAGTAATCTTCGTACCGCCGCTACCTTATCATTTCTTTACTCTCCTTTTTTTATTATTTATACTGAGTAATTGACTAATTAACCGATGTGGGTCAACTGTCCTTGACTTGTTCCACTGTTTTCCGCATTAGATAAAGTTCGTTAATATAGTCTGAGAATGTGAAACCTTTCTTCCATCTTAGCTCAAGCCCAAAATTGATGTAAAGAATTTCGATAATCAAGTCTTCAATAATAATGGAACCTACGCCTAACATTTCTTTGAGAGCACGAGAGAAAACCTCGCTTTTGTGAGGAATCTCATCCCAATTTATAGAAAAATTTTCTTCCATGACTCTGACCATCTTTTCAAAAGTCTTTGCTCCAAAAACATTAATCAGAACATCTTCTATGGTTTTCAATACTAATCTGTCGCAATTCTGCTCAAGTCTTTCTTTTGAAACTACCTTCATAAGTTATCAGTGCTCCAATTTTCTTCTTGACCTTGCAACGTAACCCATCTTTCTAACTCTTGACTCAATGAACTCTGCTACTTTTTCTTCGCTATAGCTTCTCGCTTCCTCCTGCTTCTTCAGATGCTTCCTGATCGTTTCGCAAAGAATCCTCACGTCTACTGGTTTAACTAAGTAGCCGTCAGCCCCATTATTTACTGCTTCTATCGAGTTTTTAAGTGAGGGATACCCCGTCAGGATTATCTTAACCATCTTTGGAGTGGTATCTTTCATCTTAGCGAGGAGTTCTGTCCCTTCCATATCGGGAAGCTTAATGTCTATCAGAGCCAAATTATAGAAGTTCTCGTTTGATTTTTTAATGGCTTCACCACCATCTTCTGCAACATCAACTACATATCCTTCCTCCTCCAATATCGTTGAAAAAACCTTTCTTATGCTCTCATCATCATCAATTATGAGAATCCTCGCTTTTTCACCCATTTTCATCCCCCTTGTTCCTATCGATAGTATCCACTTATCCCACTAGATTCTCTTAAAAACTTAGTAATAAATCACTTATGGACATACAACTCATATTAATAAAGTAATAAAAAATCTATTTAATATTGAAGTTAAATACCACCGAATATTGATTGGCTATAAGTAAGGCGCCTTCCCCAATCGTTATTATATGAAAAGATTATAGGGGCTGATCTTTCATCTTAATGTTTGAAGAAAGAAGGGTCCACAACATGATTACGGATGATGCATTTGAGAAGTATTGTAAAGCCGGAGAAATCGCGGCAAGGGTTAGGGAAGAAATGAAGAGGACAATAAAGGAAGACATGCCGATCATCAATATCTGCGATAAGGCTGAAGAGATGATCAAAAATATGGGAGGGAAGCCAGCCTTCCCATGCAATGTCTCTATCAATGAGATCGCTGCGCACTACACTTCTCCTATGAATGATGAAAAGAGAGTGCCGAAAGGTTCACTTGTTAAGGTTGATGTTGGTGTCCAAATTGATGGTTATATCGCCGACACCGCTATTACCGTTTGTTTTGACCCAGAATATGAGGGCATGATACACGCAGCGGAGCAAGCGTTGGAAACAGCGATTAAGATCATCCGTCCAGGAATCTCAACTTCACAACTAGGCTCCGAAATTCAAAGAGTTATTGAACAGTGTGGTTTTAAACCAGTTTCGAACCTTACAGGCCACCAGATTGGACGTTACATGATCCACGCAGGTAAGTCCTTGCCAAATGTCTCGCATTTGACGGCGAATAGGATAAATGAAGGAGAAGTTTACGCTATCGAGCCCTTCGTAACGTTGAAGGATGCGGCTGGAAGGGTGAAAAATGGTTCTGAAAGTTACATATTCAGGTTCATAAAGAGGCGACCTTTGAAATCAGCTGAGTCTCTAGACCTCCTAAAATACATTGAGAAAAACTTTTACACTTTACCCTTTGCTGAGAGGTGGCTTAAAGAATTCTTTTATAAACGGCAATATAGATGTGCATTCTCTAATCTTTTAGAATCTAAATGCTTAGTTGCTTACCCCGTTTTTGTAGAGGTGAGCCAGAAAAGGGTTGCACAGGCTGAACATACAGTCTATGTAAGAAGTGACGGTGCTGTCGTTATGACTTGATTTTAAGATAAAAGCGTCAGTCTTCTTTCTCTTCCGGTTCTCTATAAATCAAAGAGATATAGGCCTTACCTTGGCATTTAGGGCATGGTTCAACCTGTTTGAATATGTAATCTCCCTTTTTGAACTCTCTGACCTGCTGAAAGTCGCAGTTTGAACATTGTATCATCGCAAAAACCTTTGGCATTTCAAAACCAAGTTTTATCTGTCTTGTCCTCATCTGAAGAAGCAAATAAGACGATAGGGCAATCGCGCCTAAGCTCATAGTAACCGTTACCAAATCTGGAGAGCCTGTGCGTCTATAGATTTCGAAGGCTTGCAAAAGAGAGAAGATTGAGAGAATGAGGAGGAGGGCCACTATCGCGATTAAGAAGAGGGATACTCTAGCCACTGAGGTTGAATCTTCGTTCATGTCTCCCATCTCTACTGAGCGATACCCATTGTATTTCCTATACCAGCGATTATTACGTGATCCCCTTCTCTAGTGTTTTCCCATATTATTCTTTTGATCCTTCTAATAGCTTCGTCTACACTATTTGATATCTCTTTTCTCATAGTCGTTATGACATCTCCTATGCCTTCCTTGATCAGTATAGCGTGGATAGGAACCTTATACTTAGCCGATATCTCTTCAACCTTATACTTGTCGACGCCTGGTCCACCTATCGCGACTCCTGTTCCCTCAACAATTTCACCAGGCTTCTCACCTTCAAGCTTCTGTGCGGCGTCTACCATTATAACTATCGCGATCCGACCTTCTTTCTCCTCTAATATTTGCTTAACAGCTTCACCTGGTTTTCCTACGTTTCCTCCGGGACCCTTAGCCTTAAGGACATGAGCTATCCGCCCTTCAATAGGCACCTCACTTACTACGATATCTTCAGCGATCTCACGTTCTTCTCTTCCATACATGAGTTTCGCAGCGACTAGTGCACCTATTCCATCTCCGATTGGCTGTCCAAGTGTGAAGGCTTTCAAGGCACTGGCGAACGCTTCAGATTCCTTCATAATCTGCGGCAGTATCATTTGAAGCTGCAATACAATATAGAAACTAGACGTCTTCTTTCCTAATAGATAGAAGTGCCTAACATACTTGTAGATTTCATTTAAAGCTAGAGCAGCCTCAAGCAAGTTTGCTAAATTGTTAACTTGAACTTCATCTGCATTCGGGACCATATGTTTAATTTCATCTTTAAACCTAAAGTCACGGACATCTATGATGTGCTCAAGTCTCCGAATTATGCCTGAGGGGTCAAGGTCAACTGGAGGTATGTATACATGGTCTAGAATTCGGTCAACCCTGACAGCAGGGTCTTCGGTCGGATTGCCAACCTCCTTTATTGTTGATATCGCGATGTTTCGACCTTGGTCTCTCATCATCTTCAACCTGTAAAGTGACCCTTCAACCTCTTTAAGCATAATCTTGACTTGTAACTTTTGCCCATATAGCATGTAAAATATGAAGAAGCCGAGCCAAGCAATCTGGATAAGTAACCCAATATTGTCTTGAGCCCCCTCCTGCAGAATGGACAATATTGCCTCCACTGTCATCTATCTTGCCACACCTTAAAAAAATAGAATAATTATAGAGTTAATAAATGTTGAGCCAAAAACTGCAAAACATCTTTGCATCCCCCTTTCAAGGTCAAGAATTTTGCAATAGTAATGTCCGCGCATGATTTAAGATGCATCCATTACAATGGTTATGAATTACAAACGCTTAGAAATGTTTAAATGTTTCACATCTCAATGAAAAATTGGGCAGTATGCGGGTCAAGGTTCTCTACCTAGGCTTAGTCAGAAATAAGGTTGGAAAGAGAGAGGAAGAGATGGAGATTAAAGAAGACTCCTCTCTATCAGATCTTTTGGATAACCTAATGGAAACCTATGGAGAAAACCTAAGAGGCATTTTCCAAGGTGATGAGCACCGTTTAGACCCGACTTTCATAACCACGGTGAACGGAACGTTTAGGGACCCATTTAGAGGAGGAGAGGTCAAACTTAAAGACGGCGACATTATTGCGCTTATGACGCTGATCAGCGGAGGCTGATCTCGGTGAGAAAAAATTTCTTTAACTCTTTCCCTCGCCTTCAGAGACGCGTGAAAGATAGTGAATTGAGATATCTTCAACCGTTCTATTCAATGTCACTTCGGCAATATTTCGGCTATAGTCTGCTACGCGTCTCGAGTTGTCAAGGATTAAGCTGAAAAGAGACGAGAAAACTGGGTCCATCCTTTTATTGGATATTAGGACAGTTAAGTCATTTTCTTTTGCTCTGATCGACTTTATCTCAGAGATCACTCTGTCTGCATGTTCGTAATCTCTTTTGAATAGGGCTTTTAGAGATTCTTCAAGTAATTGATGCGTCATATTATTGAACTCTAAAAGTTGGGAGTAAACTTCTTCATCTATTGGCTCCTTTAGAAAAAGAGTATCTGTTTCAAAAAGTTTCTTCAAGGTCATCAAGTTATTTACAATACTGATCGCATTATCTGCAATGCTCTTTATGTCGTTGACAACTATCCTATAGCCTAAAAACTCTTTAGCTGTTCTGAAGCCCCACTCTTTGTAAAGGTTTCTCTCCAGCCCAAATTTTAGTTGCCTCGTCACATATAGACTCAATCTATTAACATCATTGCAAGCGTCCACTATACTCTTTATAGTCTCATTGTTTACCTTGCCAAGATTCGATACTGCCTCTTTGTTTGCATAGAGGGCAAGTACTGCCATCCTTCTTATGGCCTTCTCTACTGGAAATTCCGGATGATTAATTAGTATATGGATCGTAATTCCTCGATCCGTTTCCTCTATGATCTCTGAGCCTAAAAGATCATTTTTTATAAGTTCATGTATAGCGTTTTTATATTTAGAACTGGTGTTGGCATCTTTGAAGTTTATATGGATGATGTCAGCGCTTATGACATAAAGCGAAGTTATCTTTCGACATACTGATTCTGGGCTATCACGTGGATCTACATAAATCCAGTACTCTTTCCGTTCATTTTTCTCTTTTTTACCTTCAAGTACTTTCCTTGGCGTTAGAATCAATGATGAATCTTCTAGCATCTTAAAGGCTATTTCATTACCCTTCTCGAGTCCAAGATTTTCCACCCAATCTTTGGGAAGCGAGATTATGTAAGATTTTCTACCAGTGCTCTGAACCCTTCTGTAACCGAAGTCTCTTCCCATATCGAACATCACTTTTCACATATTTCATATAGAAATAATGTTTCATAATATTGCATATAAATGATTTTCAACAAAGATATATAAACAATTCTCCATAAAAAGCACGATTCCTCAGATACCAGAGGTAAAAATTATGATAGCAAAGTCTTGCAGGGATTGCGCAAACTTTGAGGAACGAAGAGATATTGACGGCGCTGTTCTCTGCGCCCAGAATATAGGACCATTTGTCTCATGCGAAGAGTTCGAGCCTAGAGATAAGACTTTAAATGTGAATAAATGTTACAACCGGTTCTGCATCGAATGCGTCAATTACGAAGAGACGAATGAGATCTCTGTATGCAAAAAGAATCATAACCCAGGTGTTGCTTGCGACATGTTCAAGGATAGGTTTGAAAAGTTGGAAATAACACGCCAGAATAACCATATGAAGGCTGTCTTACTTGTGCAAGCCGTAAGCAAACCTTCAAACCCTGAGCCCATACCACACCTTTTAGTCAAAATCGGCAAAAAGTTGAAATGGTGAGGTAAGCCAAGAGACTACCATTTACCAAATCTTCAATTTTTCAGGGTGGTCTGCAATGAAGGGTATGGAAGAATCTAACAATCGATACAGTGATGATAAAGTCATTGACTCCTGTTCTCTGTTTGGGATGATGAACATGAAGGGTGAGAGGTTCTCCTTAAGTGATCCCCTCCGCGCGATAGTAAACATGCATGAGAGAGGGAATGGGTTAGGCGGAGGCTTTGCTATTTACGGGATCTATCCAGACTATAAAGAAGAATATGCATTGCATATCATGTATTTGAATAAGCACGCAAAAAGAAGGGTGGAAAAGTATCTTGACGAGAACTTTAGAGTTCTATCAAAGGAGGAGGTTCCGACAAAAGAGGCTAAAGTTTTGAATCCTCCTTCAATATGGAGATATTTTACAGAACCTAAACCCAACAGAATGCTTGAAGAGAGAAAGGATGTGGACGGCTATGTGGTAAGCAAGATTATGAAGGTAAATCAGACAGAAGAAGCTTTTGTTTTATCAAGCGGGAAGGATATGGGTATCTTTAAAGGGGTGGGTTTTCCCGAAGAAATTGCTGAATACTTCTGCCTAGACGAATATGAAGGGTACATATGGATCTGCCATGGAAGATTCCCAACTAACACGCCCGGATGGTGGGGCGGAGCCCAGCCCTTCAACATTCTAGACTTGTCTGTTGCTCATAACGGTGAACTCTCTTCTTATGGCGCGAATCGTCGATTTTTGGAGGTGTATGAATACAGATGTACGATGCAGACAGACAGTGAAGTATTAGCCTACACATTTGACCTCTTGCTGAGAAAGCATAAGATTCCGCTTCAACTAGTTGCGAAGGTCTTAGCTCCTCCCTTTTGGGAAGAAATCGAATCTATGGATACAAATGAAAGGCTTATCTTAGAGGCTCTAAGGAAAACCTATGGCAGCTTACTTATGAACGGACCTTTCTCGATAATAGTCGCCCGACAAGGCGAGATGATTGGGTTAACAGACCGCATCAAACTGAGACCGTTAACAGCAGCCATCAAAGACGATTTCTTTTACCTTTCTTCTGAGGAATCTGCCATACGTTTGGTATCTCGTACTCCAGACAAAGTTTGGAGCCCACGTGGAGGTGAAGTCGTTCTAGGCAGGATTAAGAAACTAGAGGTCTTGGAGGCTCCCTTAGAAATTCCTTCTCGGCGTGAGCATGTATGATGAGCTTTGTTCTTTCAGAATATGTGGTTGAGGCCGATAAGGAACGATGCATTAAATGTAAGGC
>CAYSEL010000107.1:0-2585 GCA_964430035.1 uncultured Candidatus Bathyarchaeia archaeon | reverse complement strand
GTTAAAAGATTATAAAATAATCGACCTATCTCACGAAATTCAACCAGGCGTACTTAAGGTGAATGGAGAATACATGCATGGGAAGGAATCTCGAAGTTTTGAGATCCGCCAATTCATATATGCCCCTGACAAAACCTTTATGCATTGGGTTGAGACGGAGACTCATATAGGGACGCATGTTGAGGTCCCGGCGCATCTTGTTCCGGATGGGAAATCTTGTTCTCAGATGCCTATCGACGTTTTCTTAGGTGAGGCAATCGTATTAAGATTTGATTTCTTAAGACCGAGAGATGAGGAAGGACAGATGATAAAGCCTTCACATTTGGGGAATGTAAAGGAGGGAGACATCGTCTTAATGTGGAGTCCATACAATGGAAGGGAGGCGCCTTCAATATCGCCAGATGCATCGAAGTGGCTTGCTGAGAAACCGATAAAGATGCTGGGCGTCCAGAATATTAGAGTTGAATCGTCAAACTGTTCAATGGCGACCCATGACAATTTGTTAAGGAATGGTATACCAATTGTTGAAGGCTTGGTAAACCTCGAGAAGATAAGTAAGGAAAGGGTCTTCTACATAGGCTTGCCTTTACGAGTTTCAAACCTCGATTCCTCCTGGGTCCGCGCCATAGCGCTTGAACCGCTTTAAGTTAAACCTTAGCAAGCATGAAAAGAGAATATAAAGACTAAAGATTGGTAGGTTTGTTAATGAATGGTGAATGGGCATAGATGAACGCCCGGGAAAGAGTCAGCCTTGCTCTCCAGCATCGCGAAGCAGATAGAGTCCCAATCCATGACAGCATATGGCAAGCAACTATTGACAGGTGGAGGACTGCAGGATTTCCATCTGGAATCAGGCCGGAAGACTATTTTGGTTTTGAGATTGCTTGTTTTGAAGCTGACACCTCTCCGCAGTTTCCTGTCGAGGTAATCGAGGAAGACGAAGAATATATTGTTGAAAGGGACGAATATGGAGGGGTAAGGAAGAACCATCGTGACTTTTCGACGACGCCGATGATTATTGACTATCCATGTAAAAGAAGGGAAGATTGGGAAAATATTAAACCTAGACTGAAACCAAGCAACTACAGGGTTGACTGGGTCACGGGTCTCCAATCATTCTACCGTGAGGAAAGTAGGAAGAGGTTCCTCACATATAATGCGACAGTCGGCTACGACAAGATACAGAAATATGTAGCCTCTCAACGCCTTTTGAAGGCCATTATCAAAGAACCCGAATGGGTTATTGACATGTACTGGACGGATGCGAAGTTGGTCATGGAGATGTGCGATTACATGATTAGAGGAGGGTTCAGATTTGACGGAGCCTTCCTATTCTGCGACCTAGGCTACAGGGCTGGACTCTTCTTTTCACCGAAACATTACGAGGAGCAGCTTCACCCAGTTTTCAAGGAGTTATGCCGATTCTTCCATGCAAAAGAAATGCCAGTAATCCTTCACTGCTGCGGTAGAGTTAAGGATTTGATTCCATACTTCATCGAGGAGGGAATCGATTGTCTTCAGCCTTTGGAGGTTAAGGCGGGCATGGACATTGTCGAATTGAAGGAGAAATACGGCGATAAAATCTGCTTTATGGGAGGAATAGATGTTAGGCTGATAGCTCTCGATGACCCAAAACCTATCGAGAAAGAGATAAAAAAGAAGATCACGATAGCTAAAGAGGGCGGAGGATACATTTACCATTCGGACCACTCAATCCCAAAAAACGTAAGTTTCCAACAATACCAAAGAGTTATAGAATTGGTAAAAAAGTATGGAAGATATTGAGCCTAAGTTAATTATTTTATCGACGAAAAGTTAGGTGAAGCCTCCATTTTAGGGGCTCCCAAATTGATGGAAGATGTAGACAAAAACGAAATGCCGATATAAACCTTATATCTGCCTTGATTTATACGATTTAAAATAATGGTTCATGCATCAATTAACCGTCAGAGAGAGGATAAGGATGGTCAGCAAAAAGAAGCAAAAGGAGTACGAAGAAAGAATGAAGCAAGCTATAGCGATTCTCGGTCAAGTCTCAGAAGACACGACGACACCGCGCAACATAAGGAGGGCAGCGAAAGGATCTGTGGAGACCCTTCAATCAAATGAGTACACTGTAGGTGTGAGAGCGTCAAATGCCATATCCATCCTTGACGAAATTTTACAGGACCCTAACATGCCTCCTTACACTCGGGTCAAGTTGTGGAACGTTATAAGTTTGCTTGAAGCCATAAAAGATTAACTGTGAGCATAGAAGACTATTTCCGTTTTCTGAAGTTTTTCGCTCCGTCCATGTCTGTTACGTTTTCAAAGCCTACTTCAAGTAGCTTGCAAGTTTCATCTAAGCTGTGGGCGGCTTTTACGTGGGACTCATCTTCTACTTTTGGAATAGAACCTTTTTTTAGGTTGATGAGATCACAGTATTCCTCAAATGGCAGGGTATATTTTCGACTGCTCTATTAGACTGGTGCCAGATCTATCGAGCCCTTCAGCAATCAGACCCTTCCAAGCCCATAAAACTATGAATTAAACCCTTAATATTTTATTCGGCAAGATGTATGAGCCTCGAAGCCTCAGAGGCTGAG
>CAYSEL010000106.1:0-4991 GCA_964430035.1 uncultured Candidatus Bathyarchaeia archaeon | reverse complement strand
ACATTATTGAGGGGGAACCCTTAGAGAAGAATGTTTCAGCAGATGACGAGAATATCATTGAGAACGAGTATTTCAGTATTAAGATAGATAAAAACTCGGGTACAATAAGATCCCTATATGACAAGAGGCATAATCGATTTGTATTCAAGGAGGATAGATATCCTGACACCAAGCCAGTGCTCAACAACCTTATGCAGATTCTATATGAGACCCCGCATCCAAATTCGGCTTGGATTATAGGGCGGATTTCACGTATCGAAAACCTGATAAAAGATGCTAAGGTTGAGCTCTTCGAGCATGGTCCTGTTCGATCAACGATAAAGGTCATGTGGAAATATCGAGATTCCAGCATTACTCAGCATATAAGCCTCTACAAAGCTCTTCCAAGAATAGATCTTAAAACACTTATCGATTGGCAAGAGGTCTCGAACGATGAGACGGAGGCGCCGATGCTTAAGGTCTCATTCACACCTTTACTTGGTAAGACTGTAGCCACATTCGAGATACCCTTTGGATTTATCGAAAGAGTGCCTGATGGAACAGAGTATCCAGCGCTAAGATGGGTCGATTTATCAGATGGAGAATACGGTCTAAGCCTCATAAACGATTGCAAATACGGCTTTGATGTGAAAGGTAACACTCTAAGCATGACGCTTCTTAGAACAAGCTATAGCCCAGATCCAAAACCAGATCAGGGCACTCATAAGATCCTGTATTCCCTCTACCCACATAGAGGCGGATGGAAGGGCTCATTAACCTTCCGGGTTGGCTATGAACTGAATCATCCGCTCATAGCATATGTTGCCCTTGATATGCAGAGAAAAGAGTGTGAGCCTTTCGAGCCAGAGGAGAAGACATTCCTTAATGTTAAACCAGACAATGTTATTGTATCCTGCCTAAAAAAATCTGAGGATTCAGATGACTTTGTCATTAGAGTTTATGACGCTGTAGGAGAAGGTGCCAACGTAGAGATACAATTTAATTCGGTCGTTAAAGAAGTCTATGAAACTGATTTAGAGGAGCAGCCTATAAGAGCCTTTAACGTTCAGGGCAGCAGACTATTATTAAAACTTAACCCATTTGAGATAAAGACTCTACGCATGAGACTCTGATAAGGAACTTGCCATTATATGTTTTTTCCTCAGTGTCTCCGAGACGTAACCTTGCGAAGACCATAAACAGAAGTGTGAGAGAATGTGGAAATACCAAACTGCACCTCAGTGAGGGCATCTCAAATTTATTCCTAGACAAATAAGAGTCACGGATAAGCCAACAAGCATAACAAAGTACAATGTGAAAATAATTGCTATGTCACATGCACTTCTGAGATATGCATATCCAATTAGTCCTTTCAAGGAAAGAAGAATAACATGATCTAGAGTCTTCGGAAGCGGTAGCATGAAGAATGTCTTCTCGCGGTACTTCAGATATCTTTCACAGCCTCTCAGACATCTGAATCTCATCTCTCAAAGCCGCGCATGTAAGAAGCCCAAGTACTGTGGGTGTCTCACGAATTTGTATATCCTAAAGTCAACAATTTTTACTTTGCTTATTCTAACGTACACCCATGTTAGAACGCCTATAAAGAAAGTCAAGAGCCCATCTGCCATCAATAGAAACGCGAGGGAATGCAAACATCCACGCATAAGGGGATTAAAAGGTAAATGACCGCTAGGGCTGGAAGGTATATTATGTCGCCGGTCTTCATCAAATCTGGTGAGACATCCCATATCGGCGTCCACAAAACCCTTAATATGCCCAGCCCGGCGAGCAAGAACATTGAGTAAGCGAAGTAGCCAAAGGGTTTGTTGCCTAGTTTCAGAGTTTGGCTTTCAACTTCACGATTTAATAGATTGGCTTAGTTGGGAAAACGTTCAAACTGCCATGGATTACGTAAAGCGAGGCTGGAAAGGCCTAGCTGAGAAAATGCTTCAAACACAAATACGCTACGTTTAAAAAATTGTTGTTGCTCCGGCTTTGGCTTAAAATCTGTAGCTTTCTCTGATTGTCTAGATGATTTTTGACCAGATTTCCGTTTTTATGGTTTGTTTTATTCTGTTCTGTTTCTTGTTATATTGTCTACGATGCTTCTGAGCGAGTGCCATCCAGCTCCAACTCTTTGACACAGCTTGTAGATGCGATTGAATATTTATTGGTGTTCTCTGTAGAGGGTTACCATGTTTTCCGCCCTTTCATACATAAAACTGAACCCTTCAACCAAAACAAACCTTATCATCATTTTGAGCCAAAACCATAGAATCAAAACTTACAAGTCAAAAATATTATAAATCTTTTCGGTGTCATACGTTGGGAAATGAAGAAAAAAGATAAGTCATAAATACATTTTACATTTTATCTATTTCCTTGACATGCTGAGGTGATAATTTGAATGTTAAAAAGGCTATTTTGAGTGTTGGACTAGACAAGGTTTTAGGGAACATAAATCCCAACATTTACGGACACTTTATCGAACACATAGGAAGATGTATCTACTCAGGCATCTGGGTTGGAGAAAATTCAGATATACCCAATATGCAAGGACTAAGAACAGACATAGTTGAATCATTAAGGGCAATTTCTCCGCCTGTCTTCAGGTGGCCTGGGGGCTGCTTCGCCGATGCCTACCGCTGGGAAGATGGGATCGGACCACGTGAACAGAGGTCTAGACGCAGAAATCTTTGGTGGGGCGGAGAGGAGTCAAACGAATTTGGAACAGATGAGTTTATAATGTTCTGTAGAACTGTGGGCGCTGAGCCCTATATCTGCCTAAATGTAGGCTCAGGAAACCCGCAAGATGCCCTGTCTTGGCTGGAGTACTGTAATTGCCAGGGTAATTCTTATTATGCCAAATTAAGAGCCAAATACGGTCACACTGAACCTTACGGGGTAAAATATTGGAGCGTGGGAAACGAGAATTGGGGGTGCGGTGGACATTTTGATCCCGTTTACTATGCTTGGGAGTATAGGAGGTTCGCCACTTACTTGAGACCGTTTAGTTGGCTTTTGTGGGGTAAGGCTGAACCTTCGATAACTTTAATAGCTTGCGGCCACACGGCTCGAGACTGGAATTTAAGGTTCATGGAAGCCATGCGTTACCATCTTTACCTAATAGATTGTCTGTCTATACACTTCTATTCTCACAACCCAGAGCTTTTTGGCGGAGACATCAAGTTTACAGATGAACAATACTTTAACCTCTTAAATGACGCCCAAAATCTAGAAGCTAATATCCAAGATGCCATCAGGGTCGTTGACTACTTTTCTGAGGGAAGCGTTGACCCCTTTTCTAAGGGAAGAAAAGATATAGGAATAGCAGTCGATGAATGGGGTGTTTGGCATCCTCAAGCGACACTCCAAACGGGATTTTACCAACAAAACACACTAAGAGATGCGATATACGCAGCTGTGTGTCTCAACCTCTTCAACAAGTATTCGAGCAAGGTTGTGATGGCCAACCTGTCTCAAACAGTCAATGTCCTTCAAAGCCTATTCCTAACGCGTGATGAAAAAACAATATTGACGCCCACATATCATGTTTACAAGTTGTATCAATCTCACATGAGGAATAACCTCCTCGCTTTTCAAGTTCAGTCCCCTATCATAAGAGAATCTTCATTCGGCAAAGATAGTGAAAGGAAAAAACTCAAGCCACTGTACGCTCTAGATGCTTCAGTATCTTTAAGCGCAGATGAGAAGAACCTTGTCATAACCCTGGTCAACCAAAGCTTGGACGACGACGTGGAAACAGAGATACGGTTAGTTGGAGAAAAAGAAGCTGAGAAAGTAAAGCTAGCGGTTCTTAACGCTGAAGACGTTAGAAACCATAACGATTTCGATGCTCCCGACAGAGTCAACTCAAAAGAGGAGCAGATGATGATGAAGGGGAAACTCCTAAATTATGTCGCGCCGAAACACTCGGTGAACAGAATAGTTGTCACCTTGAAGTGATAGGACCTGCTTACCCGCAAGACACACAAGTATTTATTTATTTGTTATAATATTTTATGCTTCTTGGACTAATTATGCTAATAGTATGTTGAATTCACCGTTTTTCTTAGCGTCTTGATGAAAGGAGCGAGATTTTTCTTCTTTCGCTCAATTTTGAAGATTGGCCAAAAAGTCTAAAACTGAAAAGAGGCGAAATCAACTGATTCAGACAATTAGTCCCAAAGCAAAAACTTCCACTGTTGTAGTGGCTTCGGCTATAGAATCGCGATTTCATCTATTTTTTCTTTAGCGCGTTTAGTTTTTCCTTGGTTAAGGAGTTGCGCTATTTCTTCAGCTTGACGCATTAGTTCCTTCCGTTCCTCGAGTGGCATTTTGCATATTTCACTGCGCACTTTATGAATTTCTGTAAGTATGTCTATTTGTAATAGTGTTTCGGTCATATGATGGCCTCCGGATCGGTTATGATGGGGTTTTCCAAATCTCTTCTTTGGTTCACTTCTGACCACATGGTTTATGCCGATCTTTCCAGCTTTTCAAAGGCGTCTTCATCAACAGAATAAACTCTGTTTAGTCCTCGCTTATCCTAAATAGGAGATTATGCCTTTTAATCAGTTTATTTATTGTCTTTGTGAACACCAGAAACATCAGCCGCCTCTTTCTGACTTAAGCCGCCTTCGAGTAATCCCTTCAAAACAGGAACACTTACTTTTCGTTTCATCTTTCTTAACTCGGTTTAATGCAATCTTCTATGCCTATTATCATGGAAGTGATTGAGTGTGCTGGAAATTTGTACTCAAAGTTTCTATTTACTCCGTTTACTGTATTTTCTGAAATCTTTACAACGTATGGGTTTCTAAAGCTGTTTTTGGAGAGAATATCCGGAGCGTTTATCTCTAAAGCCTTTGCTTGTTCTTTTGGGGAACACCCAAAAAGACGTATTCGGCAGACTAATCCTTCGGAAGGATGTCTGTTCACTACGTGAATGTATAGTTTCTTTCGATCTTCGCTCAGTGATGCTGAACAGTCGAGATAGGGAACATTCC
>CAYSEL010000105.1:0-7043 GCA_964430035.1 uncultured Candidatus Bathyarchaeia archaeon | reverse complement strand
AATCTTTTTCGCCTTGTTCAAAACCTCTAAAAACATGGCAATATATTTGAGATAAAAATTGTTTAGTGGGCCGGGCCGGATTTGAACCGGCGATCTTCGCCGCGTGAGGGCGACGTCCTAACCAGCTAGACTACCGGCCCCCTCTCTAGGCGGAATTTATCTCTCATTCTTCCTTTATGTTTTTCCTTTCCTACATACTTTTAAATAAAATCATTGAAATACCTCAACATCCTTCTACAAGAGCACATGAAGGCTTAAGCCTGACAAGCCCATTCAATCTCAGAGTAAAAACTTTTAATTTGGACTTTACTCAATGAAACCATAGGGGCCCGTGGCCTAGTCAGGATAGGGCGTCGGCCTCCTAAGCCGATGGTCGAGGGTTCAAATCCCCCCGGGCCCGCCATCCTAGAACCTAAGATCATCGTTTAATTTTCGTTTGTAACTCAGCCTAGAAATCCGCATTATTTCCTGTTTAAAGGCTTCTTCACAAACTTATGAATGAAATATTAATGACCTTCTACTCTCACTGCATCAGACATAATAAACTATAGACAAACATGCAGTAAACTGTAACTCATCTATGGCTTCGATAGCTACTGGCGCTTCAATCCATGTTCCATTCATCAAAACGGTCAAATCAAAATTATAAGAATTTTCTTTCCGGCAATTTGGGCTTAACATAAATGAAGTATGGCCTTACCAAAGCCAGATTACATTGATTCTTCTTTCTTAAGATCTTCCACTGTCTTCTCAGCGATCTCCTTAGCTATTTGAAAGGGATAATTTTTTTGACAAATCAGTAGAAACCCTAAAAAAATTTGGACTGCCCTCTAAAAAACTTCGCCCATTAGATTTATATCTCACATGTTATGCATAGTTTAGGCTCGGCGAGTTGTAGGATGCAAGGTGGACGCAAAATTCACGGCGTATTCTCATCTGCGTCTTAAGGTTGTCCTTAAAGACTCATGTTGCTCAAAAATCTTAAATCCTAAGTTAACAAGTTTCAAGGGGCGATAGAATTGTTCAAAGATGTTCCGTCGACTATTAACTTTCCTGAGCTCGAGCATAGAATCTTAAAGTTTTGGGCAGAGACGGAAGCATTCAAGAAAAGGGTTGAACTTAACAAGGGTAAGAAACGCTGGTCATTCATGGATGGACCGATTACCGCGAATAATCCAATGGGCGTCCATCATGCTTGGGGACGAACATACAAGGACCTTTTCCAACGTTTTAAAGCCATGAATGGATATGAACTCAGATATCAGAATGGGTTCGACTGCCAGGGCTTATGGATTGAGGTCGAGGTTGAGAAGGAACTTGGCTTCCGTTCTAAACGTGACATTGAAGCTTATGGAATTGCTGAATTCGTCAAACGTTGCAAGCAGAGAGCCCTCCGTTACGCAGCCATTCAGGTTGAACAATCTATCCGTTTGGGGTACTGGATGGATTGGGACGACCCAGAGAAACTCCGTTATCTAGCTGAAAGCTTAGAAAAACCTGACTTGATAATAACTATTCAAGGTGTGAAGGGAACAATAAGGGATACTGCTGAAAGAATTGTCGGTCGGCTCGGCTCTCCGGAGCTGGGAGGTTCATACTTTACATTCTCTGATGAGAATAACTACGTAATCTGGGCGCTTCTGAAAAAGTGCTATGAGAACGGTTGGATATACAAGGGAAGGGATGTGATGCCGTGGTGCCCAAGATGCTCAACTGCACTTTCACAACATGAGATTGTGACAGAGGGGTACCGTGAACTCACCCATCCAGGATTGACTGTGAAGTTTCCTCTTCGGAGTAGACCCAAAGAGTCCTTACTTGTCTGGACAACAACCCCGTGGACCTTAACGTCAAATGTTGCCGCTGCTGTACATCCGGACTTAATCTACGTGAAGGTAAAATTTGAGGATGAATTCTTATACTTAGCGAAGTTTGCACTTGAAACGATGCTTCCTAAAGGAAGTTACGAGATTATAAGCGAACTGAAAGGCAGTGAGATGGAAGGATGGACCTATGATGGACCCTTCGACGAGTTGCCCGCCGAAAGAAAGATGGGAGCCGTCGACGCCCATAAGATAATACTTTGGAAAGACGTGACTGAGGAGGAAGGTACAGGCATCGTCCATATAGCTCCCGGATGCGGAAAAGAAGATTTGGAGCTTGGAGAGATGTACGGTTTGCCAGCAGTCGCGCCGCTTGACGAGTTTGGAGTCTTTATGGATGGATTCGGCAAGTATACTGGTGTTCATGTCTACGATTCAGCTAAAATCGTGATTGAAGACTTAAGAAAGAAGAAAATACTCTTCAAAGTCGAAGATTACACTCACCGTTATCCAGTCTGCTGGCGTTGCGGAAGCGAGCTCGTCTTCCGCCTAGTTGATGAATGGTTCATAAGTATGGGAGAAAAGTTAAACAAACCCCTTGAGGAAATAACTGAAGAAGAGAAGAAGAGGAATCTGCGTTACCAAATAATAGATGTCGCTAAACAGGTTCGATGGATCCCAGAATTTGGGCTCCAACAAGAGATAGACTGGCTTTTGAATATGGAGGACTGGATGATCTCAAAGAAACGCTACTGGGGCTTGGCGCTGCCAATATGGGAATGTTCAAACTGCAGAAATTTTGAGGTCATAGGGAGCAAAGAAGAACTCAAGGCACGTGCTGTTGAAGGCTGGAAAATATTTGAGGGGCATACGCCGCACCGCCCGTGGATAGATGCTGTGAAAATAAAATGTTCAAGATGCGGCGAACTTATGTCACGTATTCCCGATGTTGGCAACCCTTGGCTGGACGCCGGAATAGTGTCGTTTTCAACACTTGGTTACCGAGATAACCGTGAATATTGGAGGCAATGGTTCCCGGCGGATTTGGTCTGTGAATCTCTTCCCGGACAATTCAGGAATTGGTTTTATTCAATGTTGGCGATGAGCACAATAATGGAGAGGCAAGCACCATTCAAAGTCTGTTTTGGATACGGTTTGGTTCTTGGAGAAGACGGACGGGAGATGCATAAGTCATGGGGTAACGCGATAGAGTTTGATGAAGCAGCTGAGACGATGGGTGCGGATGTGATGAGGTGGTTGTATTGCACAAAACGTCCAGAGACAAACTTACTATTCGGATACCAAAGAGCTGAAGAGGTTAAGAAACGATTCTTGATTCCCTTATGGAATGTTTACAGCTTCTTCGTGACTTACGCAAAATTGGACAACTGGACGCCAAGAAATTCTGTAGACTATAGTTTGTTATCCCTTCTAGACCGCTGGGTTCTCTCAAAGTTAAATGTGCTCATCAGCGATGTCACCCGCTACATGGAAGACTATAACCCATGCGACGCGGCTTTATCTATTGAAAGATTCGTTGAAGATCTTTCTACGTGGTATATTAGACGTTCAAGAAGGCGTTTCTGGAAGAGTGAGAGGGACATGGATAAAAATGCGGCTTATACGACGCTTTATACTTGCTTAACAACCTTAGTGAAACTTCTCGCCCCCTTCATACCGTTCATTACTGAGGAGATCTACCAGAACATAGTTTGCAGCGTTGACCCAGACGCTCCTAAAAGCGTACACCACAACGATTGGCCTGTATCGGATGAGAAGTTTATTGATAAGGATCTTATGGCGGATATGGAGTTAGCTATGAAAGTTTGCAGTCTGGGGCGTTCGGCGCGTACTAAAATGGGCATAAAACTTAGACAACCCCTCCCAACTGTAACGATCGTTGCGGAAAAGCCTCTCCTCGACCGAATCCTAAGAATGAGAGACATTATAATGGACGAGTTAAATGTGAAGGACATATCGTTGACAACAGAGAGGGAGGAGCTCTTCGAATACAAGGTCAAACCTTTGCCCGAAGTCTTAGGAAAGAAGTACGGTAGCCTATACCCACAGGTTCGGGAAAAGATTGTCACGATTAATTCGAGAACCCTCAAGGATTCATTCGAAAAAGGTCTAACTGTAGATGTGGAAGTGAACGGTCAGATTGTGAAGTTGGAGCCAAACGACGTTCAGATTGAACCTTATCCTAAGGAAGGTTACTCCTTGGCAGAGGAAGAAGGTCTACTTGTCGCTGTCGACGCAAGGTTAACCGATATCTTGAAGCTGGAGGGTCTCGCACGTGACATAGTTCGCCGCATACAGAATCAAAGGAAAGAAGCGGGCTTCAACATAGCTGACAATATTGAAACCTATTATGAAGCTGGACCTAAGTTGACACAAGTCTTTGAGGCTTTCCGAAACTATATAGGTTCGGAGACTCTGTCTGTCAATCTGTGCAAAGGTGAACCGCCCAGAGAAGCATATGTGTCAACATACGAGATAGATGGAGAATCATTGAAGATCGGGATTGTAAGATTGAAAAGATGAGTAAAGCATATCATTCTATACGAGAAAGTATAGGCCTTCGCCTCCTATGTGCCACATATATCTAGCGATATTCGCAAGCATTATGTAGATGGAAACAGAAAATTCTTTCATGGATTATGAAGAGAAACCATGCGGATTAGACGTTCTCTACGGCGAGAAAGTGGATTTGGTTTCAAGGCCTCATCCTTTATCGTTTCTCAGATATCACCTCTACGCCGTCAGTCTCATCTTCTTGTCCTTCTTATTAGGATGGTTTTACAACTACTTGAAATCCGACAATGTACTATTAGGGGCATCGTATTTTTTGCAAACCTTATTTGGCACTTCTGAGGCTGAGGCCCTAAATTACGTCTTCCTAATTCTCTTTTGGGTCTCAATTATCCTCAACGGGTTTATTTTCTGCGCCCTAGGGATAAGTAGGCTACCAATCATAGGCCTCAGCCTTGTGGGAGCTTTCGGAACATTTTTAGAGCTTTATCCCATTGTGCCTAGCTATATTCTCCTTGTGGAGAAGCCTCTGGTGAAGGCTCTCCTACTGGGCATAGCTGGAATCGCTGGCGTAATTTTAACTGAGATTTATAGGAGAAAGACCACTTACTTTTTGACTAATTACCGCATAGTCATAAGGAGAGGTCTTCTCGTAAAGGAGGAACTGGAACAGACGTACGAGAAAATAATGGATGTTCACCTAAACCAGAACATAATTGGCAGAATCTTCAACTATGGAGATATAACCCCGCTCTCGTCGTCAATTCTAGGAGTAGAATGGGAACTATCCAAAGCCTTAAACATGGCACATCTGCCGATCGAAAAAGGTTTGAAAAAGATAAGGAGGTATTCGCTTAATGGAATACGGGACCCTAAAAAGGTTAAGGTACTCATAGAAAAAAGAAGACTCGAAACAGAAGAGGCTTCAATCCTAAGCAGAATTGAACCTCTAGAAAAAGACAACAAAAAAGAGAGACGCTACGAAAAGATGCTTTAAGCGTTATTAGACCAGATGTTGGGACAAGACCATTCTCACTTAGCTTTCATTTTGGATAGAAAGATAAGTTAAACACTTTAAAAAAATCTTAACTGGTCAGGCTATTTGAATTTTGAAATGTCAGCGACAATCGCATCGTTTAGTTTGATGACCTCTTCTATTCTAAGTTCGAGAAGCGCGCTTCTTGACCCGCCTCCACAATAGACTGTTTCATACAGAAGTAAGGATATATCGACTACGGCTTTCATCTTAGTCTTATGCCCAACCGAAGGTGTCCCGCCAGGCGGGTATCCGCTTATATCCTCCGCCTCGTCGAATGAGACTAACTGAACATTTCGGGTTGAGAGGACTTTGGCAGCTTCTTCTAAATCCACCTTTCTGTCGCCTGGCACAATGAGGATTACGTACTCTCCATCTTCTGTTTTAGCGACAAGGTTCTTCGTCACTCTGTTAAGCTCAACCCCCACTGCTTTCGCAGCATCAATCGTGTGCACAGTCTCGCTCTTAGCAATGAACCTGTACCAGACACCTTTCTCCTTCAAATATCTTTTAAGTTCGCTTTCGTCCATAGCTTTACTCACTCCAAAGACCCGTGGAGAAGGATAGAAGACCTGTCCTAAAAAAAGTATTTGCGTCCATCAAAACCCCTTTTAAACCTTCCAAGTTCCTTCTTAACTTCTTCCAGCATCTTTTCGTCGAAGATCGGACCATCCTTACAGACTCGATATCTCCCTATCACGCAGCTGCCGCAGATTCCTACGGCGCAACGCATGATACGTTCTAGGCTTGCTTGAAGAGGCGTCTTATGCCTCTGGGCTAAGAAAAAGATTCTTCGAATCATAGCTTCATTACCACATGAATAGATGACATTATATCTACTTGAAGACAGAACCTTCTCAGCGATATCAGTTGCCAGCCCTTTCTCGCCATAGCTTCCATCGTCCGTTGCAAATATGACCTTATTTTCAGCCTTCCTCAAGAGCATGGTTAACTCTTCCACAAATATGAGATCATCCTTTCTTTTTGCGCCTTCAATGAAAGTTATTCTAACGCCATGACTAATGAGCTTCACCGTCAAACTCATTAAGGGCGCAGCCCCAATCCCACCTGCAACTATCAAAGCTTCGCCATTAACCATTCTGAAGTGGTTGCCGAAAGGCCCCCTAATCCCCAGTGAAGCACCTTCCCTTAATCCGCAGAGCGTTCTAGTTGCTTCGCCGACCTCCTTCACCGTCACAGAAGACATCTCATCACTTATAGAAGACAGGCTTAGAGGAATTTCGTCAACGCCTGGGATCCAGACCATAATAAATTGGCCTGGCTCAGCAGACCTACACAGTTCATCCTTGAAATATAACGTCTTGATTTTCGAGGTCTCCGCCTTTATCCTCTGAACTGTGACTATTCTCATCTGGTTATGCTTCATGAGCCAAGCCGACAATCTCTTCCACGTTCCTGTAGCCTTTCCTTTCTAAGTAGGAGTTTAAGCCTTGAGCTATAGCCTTAAAGATGCTTAAGTCTTTAAACGCGACTGCTGAGCCAATCTGTACTGCTGACGCGCCTGCTAGGATTAACTCCACTGCATCCGACCATGTTCTCACGCCTCCACAACCAATTATTGGGATGTTCACAGCCTCGTAGATTTCGTATATGCACCTTACAGCTATAGGCTTTATTGTGCCTCCTGAAAG
>CAYSEL010000104.1:0-12354 GCA_964430035.1 uncultured Candidatus Bathyarchaeia archaeon | reverse complement strand
GGAGAGAAAAGATTAAAGGCTCTCATGAAAGAGATTGAAGAACATCCTATTGAAAAGGTTGGAAGGTTCATTCGGAAGACTTCTGGAATTGAAAAGTGATTGAAGATAGACGAGCGTGCAAAAAAGCGTGAACATAGCTGAAAAGATTCTTGCAGCAGCATCTGGTAGAGACTTTGTAAAACCCGGTGACATAGTAGAGGCAAAAATTGACATGGCGATGGTCAACGAAATAACGGGGCCTCTAGCAATACAGGCATTTAAGGATATAGGAGCCCCAAAGGTCTGGGACAGGGAAAAAATAGTCATGGTTCTCGACCACCAGGTTCCAGCGGATTCAGTAAAATCAGCTGAACTTCATAGGATCATGAGGGACTTCGCTAAGGAGCAAGAAATTCCCTTCCTTTATGATGTAGGTTTCGGCGGAATATGCCACCAAGTTATGGTTGAGAAGGGACATGTTCGACCAGGGGAACTAATAGTCGGCGCAGACTCGCACACATGCACCTATGGCGCTTTAGGCGCCTTCGCAACAGGAATAGGCTCAACAGAGATGGCCGCTGTCTTCGCCACAGGTAAGATTTGGCTTAAGGTCCCATCAACAATCAAGGTGAACCTCACAGGACGGTTCAAGAAATTCGTGACACCCAAAGACCTAATACTCTACTTGATAGGTAAGATTGGGGCGGATGGAGCAACCTACAAGGCGGTGGAGTTCACAGGCCCAGCCGTCACATTAATGAGTATTGGTGGGCGCATGACATTATGCAACATGACCGTTGAGATGGGCGCGAAGACTGGAATAATAAGCCCAGACGAGACCACCTTCGCATATGTTGAATCGCGAACTAACAAGTCTTTCATGGTTATTGGTAGCGACTCCGACGCCGATTACGAGAGGAAGATGGAAGTTAAAATAGATGAACTTGAACCACAAATCGCATGTCCCCACTCCGTAGATAATGTGAAATCAGTCAAGGAGGTTGAAGGCAGAGAGGTTGATCAAGCCTTCATAGGCTCATGCACAAATGGGAGGATTGAAGACCTAGAATTGGCAGCACAATTCCTTAAGGGAAGAAGAATAAGAAAGGGTGTAAGGTTGATTGTCATCCCAGCTTCACAGGAAGTATATCTCCAAGCCTTACAGTGGGGTTTACTTGAGACCTTCATTCAAGCGGGGGCCTATGTCTGCAGCCCAACATGCGGTCCATGCTTCGGCGGTCATATGGGACTTTTAACTGACGGTGAAGTATGCATCAGCACCTCTAACCGAAACTTTGCTGGAAGGATGGGCAGCCCAAAAGCGGAGATCTACCTAGCTTCTCCTGCGACTGTAGCAGCTTCAGCCGTTGCTGGAAAGATTGTTGATCCAAGAGATTTCTTGGAGGCTAAACCATGAAAGTATCAGGTACAGCCACAGTCTTCGGCGACAATGTTAATACCGACGCCATCATCCCAGGAAAGTACTTAACAATCCTTGATCCATTGGAGTTAGCCAAACATGCAATGGAAGGGTTAGACAAAGATTTTGCAAAAAGAGCTGAGAAGGGTGTCATCGTAATTGCAGGTAGGAACTTTGGCTGCGGATCAAGCCGGGAACAGGCGCCAATCGCATTGAAATATGCAGGGGTAAAATGTATCATAGCTGAATCTTTTGCACGCATCTTTTACCGCAACGCAATAAATATAGGGCTACCAGTGCTTGAATGTCAAGGCATATCTAGGAAGGTTGAGGAAGGAGACATGATAGATGTCGATCTAGAAAAAGGAAAGGTCATAAACATGTCAAAAAACCAAATCCTCTTCGGAACTAAACTTCCAAGCTTTATCCTCCAAATTCTGAAGGACGGCGGTTTAATAAAACACCTAAGAAAACGGATGGGTAGAGAAAATGATGTATAAAGTTGCAGTTATTCCAGGAGACGGCATTGGGCCTGAATTAGTTGAGACTGCGCTTTTGGTTCTAGGAGCAGTTCAAAAAAGATTCAGTCTTAAACTTTCCTTCATCGAATTTGAGGCTGGAGACTCTTGCTTCCAGAAGACTGGAGTTGCTCTTCCAGAGGCAACTATTGAGGGGATAAAGAATTCGCATGTCTGCTTAAAGAGTCCAGTAGGCGAGACAGCTGCCGATGTGATTGTAAAGTTGAGGATGATGTTCGATCTCTACGCAAATATTCGCCCAATAAAAGCTTACCCTAGCGTTCCATGCCTAAGAGATGACATAGACCTTGTCATCGTAAGAGAAAACACTGAGGATCTATACAAAGGTTATGAATTCATGATTGACGATACGGCAATCGCCTTAAGGATTATTACAAGAAGGGGGTCCGAGCGAATTGCGAAGAAAGCCTTCGAATTAGCACTAAGAAGAAGGAGGAAGGTAACCGCAGTCCACAAGGCAAACGTATTAAGAGTAACATGCGGGCTATTCGCCGAGGTTTGCAGAGAAGTTTCAAAGCAATATCCTAACGTTTCTTTTAATGAACAGTACATTGATGCTGCCTCAATGAGACTTATAAAGGAACCTCAAGAGTTGGACGTTATCGTCACGACAAACATTTTCGGCGACATACTCTCAGACGAGGCAGCTCAGCTTGTCGGCGGACTAGGTATGGCGCCGGGGGGAAATATAGGCGACGACTTTGCAATCTTCGAACCTGTTCATGGCTCAGCTCCGACACGCGTGGGGAAACATACGGCTAATCCGTGCTCGATGATATTGGCATCCAAAATGATGCTCGAATGGTTGGGCGAACGTTACAATGATCCGACCTGTTTATGTGCAGCTAAAGCTCTGGAGGCAGGTATGATAGAAGCCCTCAGAAAAGGTTTAACTGTGCCAGATTTGGGTGGAAATCTTAAGACCCTTGAGATGGGTGAAGCTATCGCCCAAGAAATAATGAAGATTAAATTATAAAACAAATCTTGTGGAGGTCTAATCGTTTGGAGGAGTATATCAGGATTTTTGACACAACCCTGCGAGACGGTGAACAGACACCTGGAGTATCTTTCACTCCGGAAGAAAAGATGGAGATAGCTCTACAACTTGACAGGTTAGGCGTAGATGTAATCGAGGCAGGTTTTCCATCAGCGTCTCCGGGCGAACAAAGGGCAGTGAAAGAGATCGCAAAGGCAGGTTTGAAGGCGGAAGTTTGTGCCCTCACCCGTGCACTGAAAGAAGATATTGATACCGCCTTGTCATGTGAAGTCGGCTCAATCCACACTTTCATCTCAACATCTAAGGTTCAGATGAAATATGCGCTTAACATGACCCTTGAACAAGTTTTGAAAGCTGCTTCTGATTCGGTTCAATATATTAAGGATCATGGTGTAATCTGCGAGTTTTCGCCCATGGATGCTACAAGGTCGGACTTCAAATTTTTGGTCAAAATATGCAAAGCCGCGGAGGAGGCTGGAGCCGATAGGATTAATATACCGGACACAGTTGGCATAATGGCGCCTCAAACAATGGAGAAACTGGTTAGAGACCTGAAAGCAATATTGAAGACACCTATAAGCGTCCATTGCCACAACGATTTCGGCTTAGCAGTCGCAAACTCTCTGGCTGGAGTTTTAGGCGGCGCATCGCAGGTTCATGTGGCGGTGAACGGGTTAGGTGAGCGGGCTGGAAACGCGTCTTTGGAAGAAGTTGTGATGGCTCTTCACCTCATATACAAGAAGAAGACTGGCATAAACACTAGACTTCTTTACGGAACCTCTAAGCTTGTCTCGAGGTTGACTGGCATTGTGGTACAACCTAACAAGGCTGTTGTTGGCGAGAATGCCTTTGCTCACGCCTCCGGAATACATACAAGAGGCGTAACCGTGAAGCCGTTGACATTTGAACCTTTCAAGCCTGAGGTTGTCGGTAGACGCAGAAGAATCCTCTCCGGCAAACTTTCCGGCAGGCACGGTATAAAAGCTGAGCTTGAAGAAGTAGGAATCTATCCAACCGATGCACAACTGAATGAGATAGTGAATAGGGTTAAGGAGTTGGGAGATAAAGGAAAGACTGTCACTGATGCTGATTTATACGCCATAGCCAGAACAGTTGTGGGTGAGGTTGCTGAAGAAAAGATTGTTGAGTTAACAGACTTCGCGGTGACAACGGGAATAAGAGTGATACCGACGGCCTCCGTGAAACTCTTAATCGACGGAAAAGAGTATATAGCCGCCGAGACTGGTGTCGGACCAGTAGATGCCGCAATCAAAGCCATTCAGAAGATCACTGATCAGTTGGCTAATGTCAGGTTGACTGAGTATCGTCTAGAAGCTTTGACAGGAGGATCAGATGCTGTCGCCGAGGTCATAATAAAAGTTGAAGACAAAGATGGGAATATTGTCTCGGCAAGAGGAGCTCGGGAAGACATCGTTATGGCAAGCGTTGAAGCGATGATAAACGGGATAAACAAGCTACTCATGAAACGGAAAAAAACAGGTTTAACAAGCAACGCATTTTTTCCAAAAATTCCCTGATTTTGTCTTAAACGCTAGAGATACGTTTTTAGGTGAGTTTTATGCATTAAGTTGAGGTTTAAGATGGGTAAAACTATATCTGAAAAAATTTTCAGCCGAGCTTCTAAGACGGACGCCTATGCGGGAGACATTGTCATAGCGGAAGTTGACTGCGCAATGATGCATGATGGGACAGCACTTTTAGCAATAAAATCCTTTGAAGAGATGGGCGGAAGTAAAATCCAAGACCCTTCTAAAGTCTCTCTTGTGATTGACCATGTTGCTCCAAGCGCTACCGAAGCCTTCTCAAAAGTTCATGATATAATGAGGAAGTTTGCTTGGAAATTTGGAACACACTTTTATGAAGTTGGTTCCGGAGTATGCCACCAATTAATGGTTGAGTCTGGGCTCGTACTTCCTGGAAGCCTTGCTGTCGGCGCAGACTCTCACACATGCACCTATGGCGCTTTAGGCGCCTTCGCAACAGGAATAGGCTCAACAGAGATGGCCGCTCTTCTTCTCTCAGGCAAGCTTTGGTTCAAGGTTCCAGAAACGATGAAGGTTATCGTCGAGGGCGATCTGCCACCCATGGTCTTACCGAAAGATGTAATCCTAAAGATAGTTGGATTAGTCGGGGCTGATGGCGCAACTTATAAGGCTCTTGAGTTTCAAGGGTCAACCATAAGGAAAATGGGCATGGATGGGAGATTAACCTTAACGAATATGACTGTTGAGATGGGTGCAAAAACTGGAATTATCGAACCAGATGAAGAAACTTTCAACTTTCTCACATCAATCGGAAATCCGTTCACTGGGGGTTTCCGAAGCGACGAAGACTCTGAATTTTCCGACGAATTAAGAATAAATGTTTCTGACCTTGAGCCGCAAATTGCATGTCCAGATTCTGTTGACAATGTGAAATCCGTCACCAGCGTAGAAGGGAAAGATGTGAATCAAGTCTTCTTGGGCTCCTGCACAAATGGGCGTCTAAGCGACCTTCGAGCTGCAGCTGAGATTTTGCGGGGAAAGACAGTGAAAAAAGGGGTTCGAGTGATCGTTACTCCAGCATCTAAAAGGATCTTTCTTCAAGCCTTAAAAGAGGGATTGATTGAGACCTTTCTAGAGTCAGGCTGCACCGTATGTAATCCGGGATGTGGACCTTGTGCAGGTGCACATCAAGGGGTCTTAGCTCCGGGAGAAGTCTGTCTCTCAACATCCAACAGAAATTTCAAAGGCAGAATGGGAAGTCAAGAAGCCGAAATATACCTTGCTTCTCCAGCTACAGCAGCGGCAACCGCCATTGAGGGTAAGATAACTGATCCTAGAATTTTTTTAGGGGGGCTTAAGGCTTGAAGATTCGTGGCAGAGTTTGGAAATTCGGAGACAATGTGAACACAGATCTCATAATCGCTGGCAAGTACAAGCTAAGCATAACAGACCTTGATGAGTTATCGAAACATGCTATGGAAGCGCTAATGCCAGATTTCGCATTGAAGGTTAAGAAAGGTGATCTAATAGTTGCTGGCAGGAACTTTGGCTGCGGATCAAGCCGGGAACAGGCGCCTTTAGTCTTAAAGCATCTAGGCGTCGGGGCGGTTGTCGCAAAGTCTTTTGCGCGCATATTTTTCCGTAATTCAATAAATCTGGGTCTTCCACTTATCGAACTTGAATATGTTGACGAGATAGATGACGGCGATATTTTGGAAATTGATTCAGCTGAAGGTTACGTAAATAACCTTTCAAAAGACAAACTTTACACGGCAAAAGTTATGCCGCCTGAAATCTTGAAAATCCTCTCCGAAGGTGGATTGGTTAGTTACGTCAAGAAACATGGAAAGTTACCATGGCAATAAATCTTTAAGGTATGGGTAAATCACAAAGGATAAATGTTCACCCTATCCGATGTAGGGTATGCTGTCTTCTTTAACTTGACCGCATCTTCCGCATCTTCTATACCTCTTACCATTTTGAGCTGAAGAGCCTAAATCCATCCAAAGATGCTTGCATTCATTATCTTTTTCTTTTAGTTCTTCCTTTTTCACGTAAGGAAGATAATTCAAGGAAATATTACTTCTTTATGAACCCTATATCTAGACATCGAGTATTCATCCAAAGGATAATTTGTTTAAAGGAAAAGTTGAATTTGACAGTGGATCTCTGATAAACCACGGCAAATCCTCATAAGGAAATATTCTATACGCTCGGCTTATCAAATTAAGAAAGAAGACTCTCGTGTATCAAATCTCCCAGGATATGGGCCAGTATGACTACTAGTATCACGATGAGGACATGCTCGCCAATTACCTTCCAGGGACTTTGCTCTTGCGATCTAGCCATAGAGAAACTAAATATGGATATTAGGAATAATCCCCACCCTATGCTTGCGAATATGCTTGTGATCGAGTCTAAAAGCATCACTGGAATTAAGAATGATAAGGCGATGAAAAGTTTCGAAGAGAAAGTAAACAATGAAGATTCCCATATCTCTTTTGTTGAGTGTTCATTCTCAGCCTCCTCAGAGATGTGAATTCCCGTTGCGTCTGATAATGCATCTGCTATCGCTATTACAACTATACCTACGAGGACTGCAAGTTTGGATTGAGTTCCAGAATGTAGTCCAACAACGATACCTAAAGTTGTAATAACGCCTGACGTAAGCCCGAACCCCACACCCTTCCAGAAGCCCTTTCTCAAACCTGCATCGCACCTTGTCAATTTCCGAATTTTTGTTAAACGGAGGAATTAAAATTTTCTTTTCGCCGGGGGAGAAGCAACATTTAAACGTTCAATCATCTTTATTTATACGTGGACATGTATGGAGAGATTCTTACCTATCCTCAGTAGAATTCAAACTAGATTGAGAGATATCCTAACTAGAAACGAAGGCTACATGCTTTCATGGGATATTGTAAAACTTAGATCTGTGGGGGAGGACCTAGTTGACCTAGCTCAAGAAGTTTATCCTCATTTATTACTGGTCGAGCATCGGGTGCTTTATCTTTCAATAAGGGAAGCAGGGCTTGGCATTAAGCACCGTGCAATGACTGTTCAGAAGAGAAAAATTGAGGAATCTGATAAAGAATATTTCAGAAATGTGCATGAAGCGCTTGGAAACATCTGCACAAAGATAGAGACAGGCGAATATTATAAGGCATTACTTGACATCGCCGCAAAGAAGGAAATGGAAAAATAGGATTCCACATAATAAGACTCCATAGACACGGTATAGAACAATATTTGAGACCAAAAATAAGCGTAAAGTGAGAAGCAAATGAAACCACGCCACTATTGGGGCGAGATCAAAGACCCCCTCTACGGCTATGTTTACATAACTGGGAATGAAAAACAGATAATTGACTCCTACCCTTTCCAGAGACTGCGTAGAATTAGGCAGATGGCTGGAGCCGAATATGTCTACCCTGGGGCTAACCATACAAGATTTGAACACTCGTTAGGTGTCAAGTATTTAGCTGAGCGTTTGACGAATAATCCTAAAATTTCTCAAATAATCTCTGATGAAGAAGCTCAAATGATTCGGTTGTCGTCCATGCTCCATGATATAGGTCACGGCCCATTCTCTCATGTATTCGAGCATGTGCTCACTAAATTCCTTGGGAAAACCCATGAAGATATGACAAGATGGATAATTCTCAAGTCTGAGGTTGGGGATATTCTGGGAAAGCTTGGATATGACGCCAACACTATAAGCAAACTCTCTGTCGGATCATTAAATATGCCTGAAAGAGCTTATCTTGACCAGATGATAAGAAGCGCGATTGACGTGGACAAATTAGACTTTGTAGTCCGAGACACTTATCACACAGGCGCGGAATACGGGTTTGTAGATGTGCCACGTTTGGTAGACGCTATAGATATTTTGGATGGAAACCTCTCGGTCGACATAGGAGCCCTCTCAGCCCTTGAGTCTTTCATTCTCGCAAGAATCGAGTCATTTAAGAGCGTCTACTTCCACAGAGTCGGACGAGCAGCTCAGATAATGCTTGCCTCAGCCATGGAGAAGGCAAACGATGAACTAGGTCTCACAAGCTTCAGCTCAGCGGAAGAATATTTAGCTCTTGACGATTATACCTTGTGGACAAAGTTGAAGGAATGCGAAAAATCGAGGGACATCATAAAGAGGCTTGAGAGGCGAAGGCTAATCAAATGCGTTTATGACCCGCCACCTTTCTATATAAAAGACAGAATTGTACCGAGCATATTCAATGTCGATGGAATTCGGAATATGATGAAAGATGAGATTGCTGAGGAGGCTGATGTGGACGCAGAAAAGGTCATAATTGATGTCCCAACCCTTCCATCAGTCCCGTATCATAACGCCTTTCCAATGGAGCCTATGGAGATACCTGTCTTCAACGTAATGAGGGATGGTAGAAAACTTCGTTGCCGATTAAGCGAGGTCTCAGGAATCTTTGACGTACTCAAAGGTTTCATGAACATTATTAGGGTTTATACCGAGGAGGAGTACGTCGAGAGAGTCCAAAAAGCATCGGAGAAACTCTTCGGAGAATTACCCTTCTCGATGAAAATTTCATATTAGTTTGGTTAGATAAATCCTTCTTAACCTAAACTGATAGTAGGACGGAAAGGGATGGATGCCGTATTAAAAGGGCGCCCCATAGTCCACGGCAGAATTAAGGGGAAAGCCTTGGTCTCAACGAAGCCTCTCAGTTTTCTCGGAGGCATAGATCCAGAGACAGGAATAGTCATTGAGAAAGGGCATGACCTCCAAGGCGAGAGCGTCTCCAATGTCGTCTTATGCTTCCCTTATGGTCACGGATCTACCGTAGGAAGCTATGTTCTCTACTCTCTCGCAAAAAAGAAGAAAGGACCAAAAGCAATTATCAATGAATTTGCTGATCCTGTCGTTGTGGTCGGCGCGGTAATTGCTGAGGTCCCTATGGTCGACCAAATCGACATTAGCCAAATACATACTGGAGACACTGTTGAAGTTGACGGCGAAACTGGGACCGTGAAAATTTTGGAGGGGCAGAGGAGAAATGTATCTTACAAGTGAAGAAGAGAGGATCTATGAGGGAGAAGAAGGATGGGCCTACCAGACAGCGATGAGGATCCTAGTCAAGTTAGGCGACCTTTTCGAGGCAAAGAGGCTAATACCTATCACTTCAGCACATATCTCCGGCGTCTCATATAAGACCGTTGGAGATGCGCCAATCGAGTTTCTTGAAGCGCTCTTCAATGCTGGGGCAGAATCTAAGGTAGAGTCAACAGTTAATCCTGCAGGGTTCGACTTGAGTTATATGAAAGAATTCAGGCTTCCACAATCCTTTCAAGAGAAGCAGATTCGAATACTCAAACTTTACGAAGGGATGCGTATAAACCCAGTTCTTACTTGCACACCTTACTACATAAAAAAGCCTAGACCAGAAACGCATCTTGCATGGGCTGAATCTTCAGCTGTGGTCTACGCGAATTCACTCTTAAACGCATGGACCAATCGTGAAGGAGGACCAAGTGCTCTCGCTGCGGCACTTATAGGCAAGACTCCTGATTACGGCTTGCATAGACCAGAGAATCGGAAGGCTAATGTGGTTGTGAAGGTTGAGGCTACACCTACAAATGAGGCGGAGTTCGGCGCTCTCGGGGCTTTTCTAGGCAAAGTCTTGAAGGATAAAACTCCTATTATTGAAGGGTTACCGAGCAATGAAGAAGCCTTATTAAAGCAGATGGGCGCCGCTATGGCCTCAACTGGGATGACTACGATATTTTACACTTCATTTCCACGTTCCCAGGAATATGAGAGACTTGAGACTTTAAGTGTTGAGAGGAGAGAGTTAGACGAGATGATTGACAGCCTTTCAACGACGGATGAAGAACCCCAACTGGTCTTCATCGGTTGCCCTCACTGTTCATTCAATGAATTGAAGAAGATTGCTCAACAGATAAAGAACAAGAAGGTTAAGGACGGCATAAAATTCTGGATATGCACCTCGAGGCACATAAGAAGGAAAGCTAGAAAATACGTGAACCTAATTGAAGCGGCTGGTGGAAAGGTTATATGTGACACGTGCGCCGTAGTCACTTGGCTGAGAGAGATGGGGGTTGAAACTATAATGACTAACTCGGCAAAGACTGCATATTATGCGCCGAATCTAAGCAAGGTTGATGTTAGGTTTGCATCTTTAACTGATTGTATAAGAGAAGCACGTGCAGACTAAACTTCAAAATTTCTCTTCAGAAGCTTTTGTATCTTGCTGATAGCGGTCTTGGCTTTGTCTGAGATGGGAAGAGTAGCCTTCGTAAATTTTTCCCTTGGGCTTACCAAAGGATGTGTAGCGTCAATGCCCATCTTCGCTGTTAACCCTTCCTGCTGGTCTCCTGAGGGATCCAAAGTCGATCCTCTAGCCTTCGAGACAATGACTAAGTCGTCGTCCGCTTGAAAACGTGTTGCTATAGCCCATTCAACCTCATCCATGTTGAAGACATCGATATCATCGTCTACGATGACCACATGTTTTAGGCTTGGGTGCGCGGCGAATGCAGCTAAAAGGGCGTTTTTCGCGTCGCCATCTGTCTGCTTCTCTATTGAGATTATTGCATGGAGCCATCCGCAACCGCCGTTCGAGAGGTTCACAGCTTTGACCCGTGGAACCACCTTTGAGACAGCCTCGAAGATTGATGCTTCACGAGGCAAACCCATTAATAGTTTATGCTCCAAGCTTCCAGGCAATAGAGCTTGATAGATGTAGTCTTCACGATGCATGATATTTACTATCTCAACGATAGGCTGAAGCCTCTGGATATCATAAGTTCCAGTTATATCGACAAAAGGTCCCTCCTCAACCATCTCCGTAGAGGATATTCTGCCCTCCAAAACAATTTCAGCCTCAGCAGGCGCAAAAGCATCAACCTTTTCGCATCTTACAAGCCGTAACCCATCGTTAAGCATAGTGTTCGCTACACCGAACTCGCTTATGCCAAAAGGCGGTGAAGAGGAGGAGGCGAGAAGAACCGCCGGATGCAGACCCGCCGAGATTGCAACATCTAAGTCACATCCTCTCTCCTTCATCATAGACCACATCTTATATAAGTGTCTTGGAACAAGTCTGATCGCAAGGCGCTTTTTATCCAAGACTTGAAGACGATGGATAGAGACATTTTCGATTTTTTCATCACTACCTCTAGCCGAGACAACAGCTGAAGTTATATAGGGTCCAGCGTCATGTTCAAAATGTGTCAAAATCGGAATCTTCAAAAGGTTCACTTCTTCCCGTATTTCTTTAACCGGCCCATCTTCCACAATTTTCGGATATACAGGTCTAGCAATGGCACCGAGAAGTTTCCGGTATAACTCCTCAATAATATTAACCTTGATGGACATGCATATCCGAGATCGCGTACCGCAAACGTTTCCAACAACCCTTGTCTTGTAGCCTTCAATATTCTCGAAAAATATTATTGGACCACTCTGAAGAGATTGTAAGACTGAAGATATGTCGAACCTCGTGGAAAGTTGGTCAGTAACATGGAGTACTTCGCCTCGGTCTTCCATGTCTTCGAGGAAGGTTCTTAAGCTCAAATTAAATCTCCCTTCTTCACAACTCTTTCAACAAGTTTCCAGAGTATGGGTCCTGCTTCTCTTTCATCCACAGTCTTTAAAAAGACGGAGACGAGAACCATCTTCTTTAAAGTTGTAGCTAAACGTTCCGCAAATATCCTAGCAAGAGTTGTGTTCCGTTCCCCTAGGAGAACTGATGATAAGGGTGGACCCAGCATACCAGCTTTTTGAGGAACAGATACAGCTAATGTGCCCAGAGAGTCTCCGTCCTCGCTTAGAAGAATTATGTAAGCATTCTTTGTCTCAACCAGAACACTGGAAAAGACATTGCCAGACTCGACAATCTCTTCACGTGCAATTTTTGC